>JAFDDL010000539.1 GCA_019310865.1 Deltaproteobacteria bacterium
GCTATCCAGGAACCGACATGCGCATGACTTATGAACTTATGAGTAGCAATTCTGGGTAGCAAAATGGCGGGGCTGAGGTGTCACTGATTCTTCACAGAGGTAAGGAGTCCTGAAATTAATAGGGAGAGATGAATGCATTACAAACTATTTGGAAGAGACAAAATCAAAGTTTCAGAAATTGGACTAGGGTGTTGGCAAATTGGTGGTACCTGGGGAGAAGTATCTTCGAATGAAGCCAATGCTATACTTGACGCTGCTTTAGACAACAATGTAACGTTTTTGGATACATCCGATGTTTATGGCGGTGGCCGCAGTGAACAGCTTATTGGCGATCTTTTGCAAAGAAGACGTGATCAAGTTTTTGTTGCTACAAAAATTGGACGGGCATTTGATTTATTTCCTGACAATTATTCTGAAGCAGGTATTCGATCGAGTGTTGAAGCCTCGTTGAAGCGTTTACAAACGGATGTTTTGGATCTGGTACAACTTCATTGTATCCCCTTATCTGTAATTGCGCAGCAGGATGTTTTTGGATGGTTAAGGACATTACAAAAGGAAGGTAAAATCAAACGATTCGGAGCCAGTATAGAATCAATGGAAGAGGCTCTGAAGTATATCGAAATTGCACCTGATATATATTCACTACAGATCATATTCAATATTTTCAGGCAAAAGGCGATTCATGAGTTGTTCGACATTGCTGAGGAAAAGGAAATCGGAATTATTGCACGTGTTCCGCTGGCCAGCGGTTTGCTGACTGGGAAGCTTTCGAATAGCAGTACGTTTTCAAAGGGTGATCACAGAAACTTCAATCGTGACGGGAAAGCTTTTCATGTCGGGGAGACATTCGCCGGTTTACCTTTTGAAAAAGGTCTTGAATTAACGGATAAACTTAAAAAATTAGTCCCCTCATCCATGACACTCGCTCAGATGGCACTTCGTTGGATTGTTGATTTTAAGGCTGTATCAGTCGTTATTCCAGGAGCATCCAGGGCGGAACAGATATTGAGTAATACGTCCATATCCGACATGGAACCGCTTAGTAAAGAGCTACATGATAGTCTGAAATCTTTTTATACGGAAAATAAAGTTGCAGAACATATTCGAGGGCTTTATTAATTTCCCATTTTATTGTATTTTAATTTCCTTTTATTAGGTCTGCATCCTTGAAATTGTTGACTTTTTTGCGTGGGACAGAGGTTTTATTGGGAGAGGCTGCTAATACGAAGCCGGGGGGTAAGAAAATGGCAAGACTTTTCTTTACCCGTAGTTCAAAAACAATTTTGCTATTATGTTTAGAAAGTTATAAGGAGTGGCGATTTCGGTTTTTTTGAATTTTTTAAAGGAAAAATGCTTGATATTGCCTGTTATCAGGTAGTCAGCCCGTGCCGTTAGAGCGCATTCGAAGAACTTGTTATCCCCGGGGTCGGCCTTTATTATCTTTACGGATTCCTGGGGCTCGACCCAAAGGGCCTTTTTTTCTATCTCTTGCAAGAACCTTTTGACGTTGTTCTTGCTGATTCCCTTGAATTTGTTTCTTTTTAACACGCCTTTGTATTCGGCCAGGATTTCCTGGCTGAGGCACAAAATAACCCGGCCATCGAGAATTAATGATACGATGATAGCTGGGTTGCTGTGTGGTTTCAGGAGGGCCGAGATCAGGACGTTGGTATCTAAGACGATTTTAAGCATAAAGTCGCTTTATTTTTTTGTATCCCGATAGGCTTGGATTTCAGCATTGATTTCGCTGCTTTCGAGTTTGTTCAGGCCGGCTTGTTTGGCGTCTAACTGGATTGAGGTCAGGAGCTCTGGCTGTTTGGCGATGTTTTTGATAAAATCATCTACGCTCAAAATAACCACCTTGGGCTTTCCTCGTCGGCTTACTAAGAAGCGGGTGTTTTGTTTTTCGGCCTTTTCCATGATTTCTCCGAAGTGGGTTCGGGCGGAAAGGGCGTTGATTAATTTGGCTATGGGTTGTTTTTCCATTGTGGCCTCCAAAGAGTGAACTAATTAGTTCATTAATCATTTCATTTATTCTATCAAAATTTGATGGTTTGTCAATATGGAACGGAAGCATGAATGAATTATTAAAAGAGATCGTAAACCGATGCCAGAGCGAATATGATGACATGGTCGCCATTCGACGCGACATTCACATGCATCCGGAAATCAAGTTCGAGGGGGGACTTCGGAAACCGCCGTTGTTATCAAAACAGCCATCTGTCGCCAGTACGTGAAGATGTGGATTATATTTCAGAAGGTCACCAAAGGTCTGGGCGGCGATTACGACAGGAACATATTATGCTTCTATATATTCATTGATTTTGTTTACGAACTCTTCCGCTTTAATAATATACTCAAGTACCATATTCTCGTCGGGTGTTGAAAAATCAACATAATCAAATTTTTGTCGGTACTCGAAAGCCTTGTTGTATAGGCGTCCCATTTCAAGAGGCAGGACACCTGTTTTTATAAGGTTTCTGTTGAAATATCCCTTCACTTGACCATGCTTTGAGAAAGAAACGGTTCTTTGGCCCAAAACCGCTTGAACAGCATAGAACATTGCGTAATATATACGATTCATGGCAAACGTCAGCATCTTCTCTTTGGCCATTATCCTAGCGGCTTTTATCGATTCTCGTGCTTTAGATAATCGATAATCAACGAGCGTCATAGATGTTTCATCAGTCATACGGAAGCTCCCTCGGACAAGATGTTTTTAAATATTGGAGCACTTCCAACTTTTCCTTTCATGCCTTTATCATCAATGATGAAAAGGTCTATGAGGCAGTCATACTCAAGCTCAATATCATAGGAGGTATCATACAGATATTCCTCTACATTACGATCTGAGTGGGCTAAATGGACAAAGATATCGATGTCGGAGTCTTTTCCTTGCTCACCGCGAGCTACGGATCCAAAAATTCTCATTTCCTGCAGTTGATACTTCGATTTTATTCTTTTTTTCAGTTCCTTAGCGATTTTTTTCGCACGCGCTTCCATAATGACCTCCTTTAGATATCATGGTTCGCGGTTTGTTTTTCAGCAGCTAAGCGAGCTGCAGGATTGAACCGCAAACTCCAGTCAGAATGTAAGATGTTGTTTATTCGAACTATTACAATCATTAGTAATTCTGATTTAAACCCATAGATTTGTCAATAAAAATCCATGACTTGAGGACGATGGTCCCAAAAAGAGTTGGCCCAGCGCGTTCGGAGTGAGAAAAAACAGGTGGACAGTGATCCGTCTTCTATTTAGATCTTTTCGGCATCTTCCCGGGCTCGACCTTTGTGATCCCTGGTATTCGGCTGAAGTGGCGATCGAATGAATATACGAGACGGAGATCCTGGTTGAGGGCGAACGCCGCCAAGATGGCCGTCATGATAAAGAGTTTTAAATGCAAAGAGACCCAAAAGATATTTCAAGGTCGTTTTTCAAAAAAACTACCACTGGATATACAGAAACTTGCAGAAAGAAAACTGATTATGATCCATAGAGCGGCTAATCTTAATGATCTTCGAATACCACCACCTGCTAATCGTTTGGAATCACTAAGTGGTGACCGTGAAAGACAGCATAGTATACGAATTAACAACCAATGGCGCATTTGTTTTGAATGGCGAGAAAACGGCGTGTTTGGTGTTGAGATAGTCGATTACCATTGAGGAGGTGATAATATGAGGGATTTTTCTCCAACACATCCAGGTGAAATTCTGTTTGAAGAGTTTTTAAAGCCGATGGGTATAAGCCAGTATCGACTCGCAAAAGATATCGGTGTTCCAGCAATGCGAATAAACAAAATCGTCCGAGGCGAAAGAGGAATCAGTGCTGATACGGCTCTGAGACTCGCCCGATATTTTGGGATGTCCGTTGATTTTTGGACGGGGATTCAAGTTCATTACGATACGGAAACCGCAAAAATGACGTTAGGTGATCGCTTGGGAAAAGAAGTCAAGGTGCTTGTTTCTGCAGCATGAATTTCAGACCTTACGAATCGGAAAATCAGGAAAGCTGCTTTAACTAAAATCGTTAACTCTGAGGGGTGGTTAAAATTATCGCCCGCCTTGACCTGAATCAAAATTAGGCATTTTTCAAAGGTCTCTCCGTATGTGCAACACCGTTCCAGCGCTTGAACAGTTGGTGCTTAATGCTCATGTAATCGAATATCTTGCCTATGGTTTGATCGATGATGTCTTCGATGGTTTTCGGCATATGATAAAAGGATGGCACCGGCGGCAGGATGTGTGCGCCCATGTCCGCCGCCATTGACATCAGTCTGAGGTGGCCCTTATGCAGAGGGGTTTCCCGAACTACCAGAACCAATTTTCGTTTTTCCTTCAATGTGACGTCCGCAGCCCTGATAAGAAGGTTTTCCGTATAGGAGTTGGCAATCCCGGACAGGGTTTTGATCGTGCAGGGAACGACCACCATTCCTTCCGTAATAAATGAACCGCTGGCAAGCGATGCGGCCACGTCCCTGGGTTCGTACGTATAATCCGCCATGGCGGCCACGGATTCAGCCGTATGGGCGGTCTCGATTTCGATATTGAGTTTGCCTGCTTTGGAAATGATCAGATGGGTTTCACAATCCGTATCTTTCAGAAGTTGGAGCATCCGGATACCGTATATGACACCGCTGGCGCCGGCGATACCGATGACGATTCTACGGGGCATGGGTTTTCCTTTTTCTCACGTATTTTGCCCTTGGTCCGCTCTCTTTACTTCAACCAATG
>JAFDDL010000540.1 GCA_019310865.1 Deltaproteobacteria bacterium
AGTGTTTTTGGGTCTTTGCCATAGTTTTCCTAGACGATTATGGCGCCGTTTGGCATTGGTGTTCCCTCCCGGGCTGCTTTGAGTACCAATGCGTTGGCATACAATTTCAGATACTTACCGTTTGGTCTGGAATGTTTGATGATTTGTCCGGGGATTCAGGGATCAGGGATTTGAACATTTTTTTCCCGGCACCGCAAAGCGGGCAGCGCCAATCCTCCGGAAGCTCTTGGAATAGGGTCCCTTTGGGAACTTTCCCCTTGCGGTCGCCTTTATCCGGGTTATAGATACTCCCGCAATTGACCATCTGGCATTGGTACATCTCTTCGGGTTGCGCCATCACAGAACCTCCGTGTATCTCTAAATCATGGAATTGACAGCTTTGTGCTTGCACGGCTGTTCATACCAACTTCAGTTGGTTTAAAAACAAACTTGCCCTCTTGAAACAGCGACAGGCATACATCCACCGCGTTTGGATCATATAACAAGCCCCTGCTGGTGGATATTTCCTCTATTGCACGGTTGATCCCCAGAGACGGGCGATAGGGGCGATGGGATGAAATGGTCTCAAAGACATCTGCAACAGCCAGAATTCTGGCTTCCATCAGGATTTCATTGCCCTTCAGACCATTGGGGTATCCCGATCCATCCATCCGCTCGTGGTGTTGAACAATAATTTCGCGAAGGGGCCACGGGAATTCGATGTTCTTGATAATGTCATACCCGGCTTGGACATGATTCTGGACAATACCGTACTCAAGATCGCTGAGCACTCCCGGTCGGGAGAGAATTTCCGACGGGACGGTGATCTTGCCCAGATCATGCAACACGCAGGCCATTCTCAGACCGAACAGATCATGCTCGGTCAAATTCAATTCAGAACCCATGGCACAGGCAAGCTCGGCGACACGCTGCTGGTGTCCGGATGTGTATGGATCACGCATCTCGATGGCGGTGGCGATTGCTTGAATAACGGCCACCATGGCACGCTGGGATTTGGCAAGGTTTTCCTGAAGCGCCGCCAGGGCTATGTTTCGTTCTTTCAAGTTGGCCCGTTCGATAAGCACCCGGCGAATCCGGGCGATAATCTCTTCGATTCGAACCGGTTTTTGAATAAAATCACTGGCCCCAAGACCAACAATTTCCTCATAAGTAAAGTCATCGATGTATCCGGTCATGATAATGACATTGGTTCCAAAATCCCGCCGGACCGTTTTCAGAAGTTCAAGACCATCTATTTCCGGCATGTTGATGTCTGATATCAGCACATCAATGGGCTGCCGGTTTAATATCTCCAGGGCTTGATTGGCCCCGTCCGCCTGTTGGCAGTCGTAGCCGGATATTTGAATCCCTTCACAAAGGGTTTCTCGAATATGGGGCTCGTCATCAACAACCAGTATGCTTGCATTGGTTGGGAACTTTATGGTTTTTGCAGTCATGGCATTCTTTATCGTGTGACGTTGTCTAAGTTGGTGTAAGCAGATAAATCGCAGTGAGCTTACCACATAGCAGAATATAATCAATCTGATTTATTTTTTTACACCCGCATGCACCTGAGCTTTGCCAGATCTTCAGCGTAACCATAGAGATGCAGGCCTTTGCTCTCCACGATCATCTGCCCGTCTTCCACGCCGATTTCAGTGGCCATGTACTGCTTGAGGTTCTGAATACCCGCCAGGTTGGCCGGCAGCCCACCCCACAGGTCCCAGGATCTGAAATAAATGATGAAATGCAGCGCACCATCCTGGATGCGGGTGTCGATGGATCGCAGGCACGGCGGATCGATCAGGGTCATGTCCGTGGGATGCGCCACCTGGAGCACCATCTGGTTGTTCCTGAAACCGAAATGTTTGTAGGTATGAATGGCCCACTCGATTTGATTCAAGTATAGTTGGCCGTCCTCCTCAAAGAGCATTCCGCCGTCGATGTCGCGTTTATCGATGATTTCGGTATGATTCGCCTTCCACCAGGCCAGTTTGTCACCCGTCAACGGCGCTCGGGTTAACCGCTCACCATAAGTATACGATTCGCCTTCGGCCTTCTGGCCGGTCATCAGGTATTCCAGATAGGATTGCTCGTATCCCTCGCCACCGTAAATATATGCCTCTTCCACCGGGTTCGGGATTCCGCATGCGGGGGGAATATCCGGCAGCAGCGGTTCGGTGCCGGGATGTTTGATATAACCGGTAAAAAAATCGTATTCCAATCGGGTTTGACCGGCGTATGACCCACGATCGATGGTGAATCGGCGTCCCGTGTCCAGGATATCATGCACGGCCTGAAACCATAAATCCGGTAGATCTCTCGCTTCAACAAAATGAATGTTCATATCATCTCCACTAAAGTTTAAACGAACGAGCCAGTTTCAAAACGCCCCATCGATGTCTACGCTTATCTCGGCCCATATCGGTGTTGGACAGTTTAAATACCCGTTTCAAAAAGCGCAAGGATTTTTGCAACGATGACCAAGTCTTTTTGCTCGAGGGTGTAATCTCGCCTCTACTATTGCACTCTCTTTTTCAACACATCATAAACCTTGTCTCTTCGACCAACACAAATGACGTAAATACAGACTTCGTCACCCACAACTTCGTACACCAGTCGATACCCAACAGCACGCAATTTAATTTTATAATGATTTGGATACCTGAATAGACTACATGAAGGTACGCGAGGATTTTCCAGACGCTCCTCAAGTTTGGCTTTGAGCTGTTTTTTTAAAGGCTCGGCAAGCTTCTTCCACTCCCTTAAAGCACTATGCAGGAACTTCAGCTTATAGGTCGTCAAGGCTCACCTCGATGGCCTGTGCCTTCTCGGCTTTACGCTCATCGATGATTTTTCCAAGCTCAATGTCTTCAAAACGCTCCATTATGAGTTCAAAGGTTTCGGCGGGAACCAGGTAAGCCGAGAGACGGTTATGACTGAGCACGGCAATCGGTTCTCCCTGAGATTTCCTGATTAGCGCGCTAGGATTTTTCTTTAATTCGCTGATACTTACTGAATATCCGGCAATAATTTTATTCATTTAACACCTCAAAATAAGATCTAAATTATGGTTTCATATTAGATCATAACTTCGAACATATCAAGATCTTTTTGAAAAAGAGGGGAACCTACAATTGTATCAATCGCTTTTCGCCACAGAATTCGCGACCCGGCAATTAGATGGTTTCAAAAATCCGGTCCGCCGTTTCATACATGTAAAGAACCTTTTCAGGAGACATGCCTGCGTCCAGTCCGCTGCAGGTGCCGAAAATAAACCGGCTACCCGTGGAAACCGATGTCACCAGATCGGTCACCGCCCGTGTCAGGCTCGGAAATCGATCGTTTCGATTCAGGCTGTCCGAAATGGTGTCCGGTGCCAGCAATGCCGGGTCGATAT
>JAFDDL010000039.1 GCA_019310865.1 Deltaproteobacteria bacterium
CTGCGGAAAACGATCCGGACGGCTGTGATGTGATCCTGTGGGACGGCGGTAACAACGACTTTCCCTTTTACAAATCCGACCTGCACGTAACGGTCGTCGATCCGCATCGACCGGGCCATGAGTTGACCTTCTATCCGGGCACCACCACCCTTCGAATCGCCGATGTGGTGGTCATCAACAAGATGGACAGTGCGGATGCCGCCGGTATCGAAGCGGTGCGAAAGAATATCGCCTGCCTGGCCCCGGACGCCGTGGTTGTAGATGCCGCCTCCACCCTGGACGTGGAAGACCCCAGCCTCATCAAGGGCAAACGGGTGTTGGTGGTCGAGGACGGGCCGACCCTGACCCACGGGCATATGAAGATCGGCGCGGGCACCGTGGCTGCACAGAAGTTCGGCGCCGCCGAATTTGTCGACCCCCGGCCGTACACCGTGGGAAGACTCTCGGAGACCTTTGAGACCTATCCGGAGATCGGCTGCGTGCTGCCGGCCATGGGCTATGGGGCCCAGCAGCTAAAGGACCTGGAAACGACCATCAACAATACGGATTGTGATGCCGTGGTGATCGGAACACCCATTGACTTAAACCGCATCATCAAAATTCGCAAACCCAACACCCGGGTAACCTATAACCTGCAGGAAATCGGCCGGCCGGATCTTGCCATGGTGCTGGCGGATTTTGTTAAAAAGCATAACCTGGGATAACCCATTGGGAGTGAGATGATTCAATCGATCGGAATCATAGCAAATCCGGCATCCGGAAAGGATATACGCCGCCTGGTGGCGTACGGGTCGGTATTTGGCAACCATGAAAAAATCAACATCATCCGACGGCTGCTCATGGCCCTGGACGCCATGATGGTACCGAAAGTTTATATCATGGCCGATCCGACCGGGATGGGCCTGCGCGCCTTGGATGATGTGGATGTGTCACTGGAAGTGAAAATACTGGATATGCCCATTTCCGGAACCCAGGACGATTCCACCCGGGCGGCCGGGCAAATGCACAAACTCGGGGTTGGCTGTATTATCACCCTGGGTGGTGACGGAACCAATCGGGTGGTTGCCAAAGGATGCAAGGATACCCCACTTCTGCCGATTTCCACCGGCACAAACAATGTATTCCCGCGCATGGTGGAAGGAACACTTGCGGGTTTGGCCGCCGGCATTGTAGCCCGCAAGTCCGTTCCCATATCGCAAGCGTGCGTTCGGATGCCCAAATTGGAGTTATTCCGAAATGGCGAGATGGCGGATATCGCGCTGGTGGATCTGCTGGCCCTTGAAGCCGGGTTTGTGGGAACGCGAGCAATTTGGGATGAATCCACTGTCCGCGAGATTTTTCTAACCCGAGCAAATCCGGCGGATATTGGATTTTCTGCCGTTGGCGGCCACCTGAATCCACTGAATCCGGATAGCGGCCAGGCCCTTCACATTACCACCGGGCCCGGGGAGTATAAGGTTCAGGCGCCCATTGCGCCTGGGCTGATACGTTGGTTGCCGATCCAGAATCACCGGTTGTTCGATCCATCAACAGTCATCCATATTGCCCGGGGCGCCGACCTGGTGTCCCTCGATGGTGAACGGGAAGTCACCATCGGTAAGGACGATCACATGACCGTCCGACTGAACCTGGAAGGTCCCCTGTTGGTGAACATGGAGCGGGTGCTGGCCAAAGCGGCTGAGATGGGGCAATTTCTTGAAAAACAATGCCCCGGTTGATCTCAGTTTCCAGATTGGATCGCCTGATAATCTTTCATCAGTTGTCTGCTACGGAATCGACACCCGTGATCGATATTGCATGGTTGATGGTATTGATGATCCCGGCGTGACCGTAACCGTCTTAGGATCACGAGGCTGAATAAACACCTCGTTTCTCGCTTTTAATTTTACCCTGCTTCTTTAATTTATATAGGATGTTTGATAGTTTCTTTTGATTATAACCCGTCTTTTCTAAAAGCGTAGCTGTTGTAATGCTGCCTCCGGACTTTTGAATTAAAGCCAGCATATTCGCAATGGAGGATGGGCCTTCCTGTTTTTTCGCTGCTGGTTTCGCTGTGGCCTTCGGAGCCGCTTTCTTGCTGGGTTTCTTTGCGGTTTTCTTGGCTGGTTTCTTTGCGGCTTTTTTCGCGACCGTTTTTTTCGCGGGTTTTGCCTTTTTCTTAGCTGCGGCCTTTGGTTTGGCTTTCACTTTGGCAGCAGGTTTAGATTTCTTTGCAGGCTTTTTTTTCGCTGGTGTTTTGGTTGCGGAAAGGTCATTAATTTTTTCAGCCAATACTTCAATACCGGATGCAATGGATTTTAGGCCATCTGCAAGGGTCCCAAACACCTTTTTTAAATCTTCCATAATCAGAGTCTCCTTAACGTTAGGGTGAATTCAATATAGCCAGCGCCAGTGAGTAAATAATACAATTATAGATAACGAGTCAAGAATTATTAACCTAAAACCTATTAATATGCTTGGCGATTATTCGCGCAAGATTCAGGATTGCATCCAGGGTTGCGGCTTTTCTATCAAAATCGGACACCGTAATCTGAAACTGCCCGATGCGCATATTGAGGATGCATGACTTTCCTTTCGGTTGATGATGAAAAAAATATTTCATTGACAATCTACAGGCAAAAAAGGTATATCCTCAAAATAAAATGTCAGGCCGAAGCCTGAACATTGCATTTTTCAGTACAATTTATATTATCAATATTGCCACGAAGGTAACCGTATCAGGAAGATGCGATGTTTTCGTGGTTTTTTTTGGGGAAACTGGAGGAAAAATGAAAAAAGGATTATATTTCGGGTTTATACTGGTACTGTTATCCCTGTTCACCAGACTGGCCATGGCTCATTACGGCATGATCATCCCTTCGGATACCATGATTATGCAGGATGAAAAAAGAACGTTACACTTAACATTATCCTTTTCCCATCCCTTTGAATTGATTGGCATGGCACTGAGCAAACCCAATGTGTTCAAAGTGGTGGCCAATGGCGAAAAACAAGACCTGACAAGCGGTTTAAAACCGGCTCAAGTCATGACGCAACCGGCGTGGGAAGCGGATTATAAAATCAAAAGGCCGGGGGTTTACAAGTTTTACATGGCGCCCCAACCTTACTGGGAGCCCGCCGAGGATTGCTATATCATTCATTATACCCAAACCGTTGTTACGGCATTTGGAGATGACGAAGGCTGGGACAGCCCCATCGGATTAAAGACCGAAATCGTTCCGCTTTCCAAGCCCTTTGGGTTATATACCGGAAATGTTTTTCAGGGGATAGTGAAACTTGACGGTAATATTGTGCCGTTTGCCGAGGTTGAAATCGAATATTATAATGAAAACGGAACCGCCAAGGCCCCAACGGAATATTTCATTACCCAAACCATTAAAGCGGATTCAAATGGTGTGTTTACCTATGCGGTTCCCAGAGCCGGATGGTGGGGATTTGCGGCCTTAAATACGGCGGATGAAAAAATGAAACATGAAGGCGAAGATAAAGATGTTGAACTGGGTGCTGTGATTTGGGTGAAATTTCACGATTGGAAAACGAAATAGAATATCATGCATATTTCAGAAGGTGTCTTATCAGGACCTGTACTGGTTTCAGGGTTCGCTCTGGCGGCAGCCGGAACAGCCATTGGGTTGAAAAAACTTGATTATGAAAATATTGCAGAGATCGGGATATTGTCAGCGTCGTTTTTTGTGGCCTCGCTGGTCCACGTCCCCATCGGGCCTTCAAACGCCCATTTGGTTTTAAACGGTATCCTGGGGCTTTTACTTGGCTGGGGGGCTTTTCCCGCTATCCTGACGGCGTTAACCCTCCAGGCGGTTTTGTTCCAGTTCGGGGGAATTACCTCCCTTGGGGTGAACACCCTTATCATGGCCATACCGGCGGTGATCTGTTTCTATCTTTTTGGTGCTATTATCCGTAAAAAGCCGAGGTGGCTCTCCATTGCCGGCTTTTGTTGCGGATTTACCGCCGTTTTTTTAAGCGCTGTTCTTGCCGGCGCGGCATTGATTTTCACTGAGGAAAATTTTTTTAAGGTAGCGGTCTTGATTGTTGCCGGTTATTCTCCGGTGATGGTCATCGAAGGGATTTTAACGGTCTTTTGTGTGAAGTTTTTAAATAAAGTGAAACCGGAAATATTTTCTACCTTCAATTTCTGAGCCTTCGGGCTCGCACAGGAAAGCGAACCCTTAACCACTCAACTTTCATGGAACTTTTAATCACATATGATGGAAAAAAACGTAAAAAATATATGTATGAGGATACGGTACATTATGTCGCCATGGATAATATGTACTATTTTACTCCTTTTTCCCCGTCCCGCCCTTTCCCATAAAGTCACCGTATTCGCATGGGTGGAAGGAGACACCGTGTTTACCGAAAGCAAATTAAGCGGCGGGAAACGGGTTGTCGGCGGTAGCATTAGCGTGTACAACAGCTCCAAAACAGTCCTTGTTGAAGGGAAAACCAACGACCAGGGTAAGTTTTCCTTTAAATTACCTGAAAAACCACCCCTTGTGGTTGAACTTAATGCCGGAATGGGGCATATGGCCAAATGGACGATTCAACCGGAAGATGTGGAAGAAGAATCGGCTCCCCGTGCCAATCCTCCAAATATCATTACCGCCGATACCGGCGAACCGACATCCAAGCCGATTGCCGGAGCGGCTCCTCTGACGGCGGATGAGCTGGCGGCATTAATTGAAACCGTTCTGGACAGAAAATTAAAACCGATAAAATACATGTTGGCCGATACCCGGCACAAAGCGCCTTCTCTATCGGAAATCGTCGGTGGTATCGGATATATTATCGGTCTTGTGGGAATAGCTGCCTATTTCCGGAATCGGAAATCAAAAAGCGAATAGGGCCGAGGCCATGATCAATGAATATTATGCAGATGAAACCGCTTGGATTCAACGGCTGGATCCCCGGCTTAGAATCCTTTTTGCTACGGTTTACTCATTCTCTGTGGCCCTCCTTAGTTATTTTCAACCCCTTTTGTTGGCGCTGGCATTCTCCTTTTTAATGCTGACCATGGCAGGCGTAAGTCTTCAACTACTGAAAAAAAGACTGATGGCGTTTAACGGTATGGTCCTTCTTTTCTGGCTTGTGCTTCCCATTACATTTTCCGGAAAGGTTTTATACGAGTTAGGGCCTTTAACCATCACACTGCCGGGGGTTGTCTTGGCCGCACAAATTACCTTAAAAGCCAATGCCATCATGGTTGCCTTTATTGCCCTGGTCGCCACCACCCCGATATCGGTGATCGGGCATGGCCTGGACAAATTATATGTTCCCAAAAAAATCACCCATGTTCTTTTAATGACTTACCGTTATGTGTTTGTGATAGAGCAGGAATACCAACGTTTGATGAGAGCCATAAAAATCAGGGGATTTTCACCAAGAACCAATATGCATACTTACCAAACATATGGCTATGTTCTGGGGATGATTTTTGTACGGTCCCTTGACAGGGCCCGGCGAGTTCATCAGGCCATGATTTGCCGGGGATTTGACGGAACATTTTACTCCTTGGAACGCTTTTCGCTAAAACGGATAGATTATATATGTATGCCCCTTATGATCGCGGTCATTATCGGGATAGAGGTGATGGAATGGATCAACACCCTATAATCATTGAACTGAGCAAGATCAGTTTTTCCTACCCCAATGGCCGACTTGTACTCAAAGATGCCGACTTCACCCTGAAAACCGGGCAGAAAATCGGACTGGTGGGGCACAATGGCAGCGGCAAATCGACTTTTTTACATATCCTGGTGGGATTGTTAAAGCCGAATTCCGGAGCCATTCATTTTTTAGGAGACCCGGTACAAACGGAAACGGATTTTCGCAGGGTCAGGAAAAAAATCGGACTGGTGTTTCAACATGCCGATGATCAGCTGTTTTGCCCCACTGTTTTAGAAGATATCTCATTCGGCCTGTTGAATCAGGGAATGGACCCGGATAACGCCAGAGATATCTCTCTAAAATTACTGGAAGACCTTGATCTGAAAGGATTTGAAGACCGCATTACCTATCGGTTGTCCGGAGGAGAAAAACGGCTGGTGGCATTGACCACGGTTTTGGTAATGCAGCCCGAAGTGCTGCTGTTGGACGAACCCTTTACCGGGTTGGACGAATCCACCCGGGAACGAATCATCGACATTTTAACCCGTCTCAATATTAGCTATATCATTGTTTCACACGAATACGACACCCTGGCCCGAACCACCAGTGATATCTTCAGCATCGGAAAAGGCCGGATTGTATATATCGGCAATTCCGATATTCTCCACAGCCATTTCCACCGCCACCCCGGCGGGAAAGTACATCACAAGCACACTGAGCACAATGAGTAAAAGCTCGACAAACTTCAGGAGCCGGCACGGATAGAGAACATTATTCACAAAATTCGTGTTGCAGCTTGTATCGTAATCAAAATACCAACGCCAAACACCACCAGAGCACTAAACGCCGGAAGCCAACGGGCAAGGCCAAGCCCAGACACTTGTGGAATTCGCGCCAGCAGCCGTCCGCCTTTGATGAACAGCAACCCAACGCTGATGAGCACCCCGGCCAGGCCGAGGCTGAATACCACCACCAGAATCATGCCGAAGCCGACCCGGCCCAGGGACACCGCGGCCAGCAGCAGTACCAGCGCCGCCGGACAGGGTAACAGGCCGCCTGATATGCCCAACCCCAATAGCGAACGCCAGGTCACAGGCGATCCGTCGGTACCTGGGCGCAGGTGGGAATGCCCGTGTTCATTGTGGCCGTGATGATGTTCGTCGTGCTCGTGACTGTGGGAATGGTCGTGATCATGGTGATGATGGTCAGCGTTATCATGACCGGGGGCGTGGGAATGATCGGCGTGGTGATGGTGGCCGTGCGTGTCGCCCTGTTTCAACATCCGGACCCGCGACAATGCCAAGGTGGCCCCCAGAGCAACGACAATCAACCCGGAGATCAAACCAAGCCAGGGATAGAGCTGATCCGGCAATATGTAGTGCGAGGCAAACAGGGTGATCAATCCCAGAGCAAACACTACCAGGGTGTGGGTAGCCGTGACCGTCACTCCCAGGTATACGGCATGCCAGGGTGTGCTGCGCGCCCCCACTAGGTAAGCCGCCACAATGGCCTTCCCGTGACCCGGCGTCATCGCATGCCCTGCGCCCCATATCAGCGATCCTGTCAGGGCCGCGAGAATAACGGGAATGCTCAGTTCTTTACTTTTCATTATGTTGACGATTTCGTCCTGTCCGGGGATGCCCACACTGTGGATGTTTTGAAGCTCTTGGCCGAAACCTGCGAAAAGGAACATCACGATGCCCGCTGTAATGAAACCGGCACCCAACAGCGCGCGCGTGGTATGCCCAATTCTTGATGATGCTTCCGGAACCCAGGCGGCAAAGAGGGCCATGATGATCAGCCCGGTCAGGGCCACCCCGGGAATGAACTGCATTCCGACAGCCGCAGCAACCATGTCCAACCCACTGCGGTAGCCCAGAATCAAGCCGGTGCATACGGCAAAAACCGGCCCAACTACCGGAGAAACGCGGCCGGCAGCAACCAACAGAGCACCCAGCACCACCAGAAGCAACAGGTTGACCTGCTGAACAAAACCCAACCCAGGGAATTGAGATCCGATAAGTATCCCCGCAGCCATTGTCATGGGGAAAAGAATCACCCCCCTTCGCGCCGCTGGTTTCCCAAGCTGACTGGCCAGCAGCGCCAACGCCAGCGCCGGCAGCAGGTGTTCAGCCGAGGTCAGCAGGTGCATGGTGCCCGCGTAGAACTCACCCACATCGGTGTTGACCAAGTGGGCCCTGGCAGCCTCTGGTACCAGGCTCAGTAAGGCAAATAGAGAAAAGGAAAAAAGATATCGAAGATTTCTTGTGAGCATCACGTCCTTATAACGATACAATCATCTTTGCGTTCTTTGCAACTCGCGCAGGAAAGCGTCGTCTTAACCCTCTAACCATACGCATCCATAAGCTCACAATCTATACCCTTTTATGCATCAACGCATTGACAACAGCGTTTCAAATGCGGTTTGGTAAGCTATATTCCATTATTTCATAATAGTCAAACGTCTTGTCCCCTTTATCTGCCTGAAGTTGGCCCCTTGGCTGATACACCGCAGGGCAAGCGTATGATCAACGACCTTTGTACCGGATACGGCATCCACACCATAGTCAAACAAGACCTGTGACAGCGGAACGGTATCTCCCAATACGATCACATAGGCCCTGGAATCACATAAATCAAGGAGGCGTTCTATGGTATGATTCGTAAAGGCACTGCCTGTAATGCCGACAACATCGGCCTGAGGTATTAAATCGTCCGCATCAACTTCCATGAAATCCCCTTGTTTGGGGTTCTTTTCAATGACCCAGAGCTCTTTTGCTTTCTTTCGAACTTTGGCTATGAAAGGAAAGTGCCCGACAATCGCGACTTTCTTGCCTGCACCCTTTTCCAAAATCAGATCTGCGGCATTTAGCTCAAGGCATGCGGTTTCATCAACTTCGAGGAGGGAATTGATAGTGGCCATACCGATAGCTGCTTCAAGTATACTTTCCGAGTAGGCCATGCGAACGATTTCTCCCGCAGTGCTGTCCAACAGGTGGCCGGGTTCTTTGATCAACGGTGGTTCCTGTTTCAGGGCATCCCGGGGCAGAGTCGCAGCCAAGCCGCAGCGGCGGCTCAGCACACCAGTATGGAAGACTCCTTGCCGAATATCTTTTACAGGGGTATTGAAATTAAGGGTTGAAATGACATGATCAAGGATTTTCATTAATTTTTCCTTTGGGTATCTTAATTTTAAATGTTGACCCGTTCGCGGGTGCTGAAGTAACTGTGATGGCGCCACCATGTTGCTGTATGTTTTTTTCAGAAATGAAGAGGCCCAATCCGGTTCCCTTTCTCCCCTTTGATGAGAAGAAAAGTGTAAATATTTTTTCCCGGGTCTCCTCATCCATACCGATACCATCATCGCAGACTGAAAATACCATATGCTCCCTGCTCTGTTCAGCACTGAAAATGATGTGATGGCCGGCTTTATCGGTGTCTTTAATACAGGCGTCCACCGCATTTTCGAGAATATTGACCAGGGCCTCCTGAACAAAACCCGGATCCATTTCGACCTCCTCGATGGATGGATCGATCAGACGCTCAAAAGCGATGCCATGGCCTGCCATCTTGGATTCAATCACCTGTGCCACATCGGAAACAAATTTCTTCAGATTCACACGTTCCAATTTCAACTCTCTCTTCTTGGCGTAAAAGAGAATATCCAGAACCATTTTGCGAATCTGTCCGATAATCATATTGATGACGCCGCGGCCTTCATCAATTCGGGCCTGGTCATTCTTATCAAGGCCTGTATTTAACATATACATGCCCCCGTCCAGCCCCGTCAGCAGGCCCTTAATGCCATGAGAAATGGAACTGAGCATCAATCCGAGCGAAGACAAGTGTTCCTGAAGCTCTGTCTTTTCAAGGATAATCCGTTCAAGGCTTTCGGTATAGGCATACAACTTCTGCCGCATCACAATGCGCTCGCCGGCACGCTTTACAGAGATATCCAGCGCGTCCACATTTATCGGTTTGGTAATGAAATCAGTGGCTTCATTTTTCAGACTCTCGATGGCCAAGTGCATATCCCCGTGGCCCGTAATCATGATCACTTCCGTTTCGGGATTTTCGTGTTTGATTTTCCGCAGCAGCTCGATACCGTCCATGTTGGGCATCTTGATGTCGGTCAGAACAATTTCCGGCTTTTTTTCTTTAAACACTTCCAACGCCTCGACCCCGTTCTCGGAAGTCACCACATAGTAGTTGCTGTCCAATAGCGTCAGCTCCAAAACATCACGGACATCCGCTTCATCATCAACAACCAGAATCGTCATTTTTTTATCGTCAGATTTCTTCATTGGCCTCCTCAACGGGGAACTTTAAAACAAAGCTAGTCCCTTTCGACGAAGTTGATTGAACCTCAATGGACCCACCGCAATCCTTTACAAACCCATAACTGATGGAAAGCCCCAGCCCTGTTCCCTTTCCAACCTCCTTGGTGGTAAAAAACGGCTCGTAAATCTTCTCAACGATGTTCTTCGGGATCCCGGAGCCGCTGTCACGTACTTCAATACATACGGCCCTTTTTTCCGACCATGTTCTCAATGTAATTCTTTTGTCAATACTTGCTCTATCTTTTTTTACCCAGTTATCTTCGATAGCATCCCTGGCATTGATCATCAGATTAATAAAGACCTGTTCCATTCGGTCCGGATCAGACCTTACGAGCGGCAAATCTTCCGTAATATCCCAGATGACATCGATGCCCCTTATGCGCAATTGCTGGCTGAAAATTTCAAACGCATTGCGTAGCACATCGTTCATTTGTATTTTCACTAACACGAGGTCCGTTTTCCTTGCCAGCTGGCGCATATGGGAAATAATTTTATCCGCCCGATCCACGTTGCTGTCAATCTTTTCTATTATGGTTCGTACCGTTTGTATTTCAATGTCTTCATTTTTCCTTACTTTTTTCATACAGAAACTGCTGGCGGTTTTGATTACCGACAAGGGCTGATTCAGTTCATGGGCAACACCGGTGGCCATTTCTCCGAGAGTCGCCATTTTGCTAGCCTGGATTAACTGCTGTTCCGTTTCAAGCCGCTGGGTAATGTCGCTGGTGGTAACCAATAAAATCTCTTTCTCCATATATTGCAAAGGTGAGACCCAAATGTCGACATAAATGGTCCCGCCACCCTTGGTTAACTGCGAGACTCTATTTAAAACAGGCTCACATTTCAGGGCATTCTCATACGCCTCTTTTTCGACGGTTTTAAAAAGATCGAGAAAGGACGTATCCAGAATTTCATCCCTTGCATAACCATACACGGTCTTGGTTCTCTGGTTGCAGTCGAGTATTCGTAGCGTGTTTTCATCCAACACGAAAGCCGGGTTGGGCATGTTGTTAAAAATTTCTTGGTATTTTTTTTCAGTTTCTTCCAGTTTTTCTTCGAGTTGGCGGCTGTGTGTGATATCCACACTCATCTCCATGGCCGCCACGATGTCACCATTGACGTCTTTGATGGGAGATGTCTTCACGATCCAATGGCGAACGGACCCGTCTTTTCGCCTGCCGGTCTCTTGGGCGATATGAATCCGGCCATCTGCAAATGTTTTTTCCACAGGGCATATGTCACATTTTTGGGTGCGGCCTTTATAAGCGCGGTAACAATAATCCCCCAGTTTGGGATTGAATTTTTTTGAAAACTCAAGATTGAAACCAATGAGGCGATAGTCCTTGTCCTGAACGGCTATCAAACACGGCACATGTTCAAACAGGCTCTGGTATTCGTTTCTTTGGCGGTTTAGTTCCGTCTGTTTTGCATGGATCGATTCGCCCATTTGGTTAATGGCTTCGGATAGTTGCCCCATTTCATCCTTTTGTTTGATATCGACACGGGTAAGATATTGACCTTTGGCAATCCGCTGGGTTCCTTTTATCAGCTTGCTGATGGGAAGATTCACAAATTTCACTGCAAAAAGAAAAATGACCATTGCGGTAACCAGAAAACAAAAGGCCGCCAATGCGATGACCCACTTCCCAAACAGCCTAACTGTCGCTTCGGTTTCTTTCATCGAAAAAACAACACTCATGATTCCCAGCACTTTTTTATCGGCAGGATGAAAATGGCAGGCGCCCGAAGAACAACCCGGTTCATTATAAATCGGGCTGATGATTTCAAGCTCCGTATGCCGATCCGGATGCCATATCAATCGGGTTCGTTCTTTCAGGGAAAGGGTTGTGACGGGCGGGTCCGAACTGTGGCATGATCGGCATCCTTCGAACTTCATGTCAATTTTTTCATCGATCTCGGAAGTGTTGTTGGAATATTTTATTTCCCTCTCTTTATTAATAATTCTGATGGTATTCAGGTTTTTTTGCCGACTGACATTTTGTATGATCTGGTTGATGTCGTCCCTTGAATTGAGCATCATGGCATAATGGGTACCCAACCGGATGGTATTGCTTAATCGGTCGGCATTTTCAATCATGTTCCCCACGAACTGTTCTTTTTGATACCGGATGTTAAAATACGCCCAAGTTGAAATGGACAGCAGCAAGGTGGTGCCAACCATGAGGATCAGCTTGAAGATAAGGCTATGTCTTAGTCTTTTCCCAAGATGTAAAAGGCCGTCACTATATGATGATGCTTTGATTATATCCGTTTTGGGCGTCATGACCTCACCGCATCTTCAAACATTCGCAGCATGGTTTAACAGCGTGAATGCTTTCAACCATTATGCTGGAACACTTATCCTTTCGATATCATCTCGAAAGCCGCTGGTGATGGACAGATTCAAATCCATCCGCAACTTCTTTTCCGCCAAGCCGATCGCCAAGCCAAGCAGCTGGGGCAAATAGAGTATCGTCATACCAAGATTTTGGCGGCTTACTGTTGAGGCCCTTTTCTGATAGGCCTCCAGGTTCATTTGGCACATCGGGCAGACGGTTACAATAACATTCGCCCCCTGGGCGGCCTGTAAAATATTGCCGACCTTTTCAAGGGCAATTTCTGTATGCGTGTTCATCTGAGAGGCTCCACAGCAGCTGCCCCCCATCGTCCAGGGATGAATCCGCGCCCCGGCAGCGGTCAGCAAGCCTTCCATAGAAGTGGGAACTTCCGGGTCGTCGAAAACCGGATAGGGACGCAGACACTGGCAGCCATAATAGGGCGCAATGATCAAATCCGTGAGGGGCCGCTTCAGGCGGCTTTGAATCGTGTCAGGGTCCAGATCATTCACAAGAACATCCAAAAGATGACGCACCCGAACCGTTCCCGTCAGGGTTAGCTGCTCTGCGCTTAGTATTTCATTTATGAGCCGATGAACATCAGGGTCTTTTCGGATCTTTTCTTCAACTTTTTTCAGGTTAAGATAGCAGGCACTGCACGGTACAAGGATTTCACCGGGTTCCCCCATTTTCTCCGCCAGGGCAAGATTTCTTGCGGGAAGCGCCAGGGACAGCAACTGACTGACCGACTCTGCCGCCGAGGCGCCGCAACACGTCCA
>JAFDDL010000541.1 GCA_019310865.1 Deltaproteobacteria bacterium
AGTGGATCATGCGTCTGCTGGGGGATCCCCTTCGAGGTGCAAGATCCCGTACTGGTTGCTGACCAGCCGGTTACCATTTCCATTGTCCCCACCCGGGCACCGTGGTTGGTTTTCATGCACACCGCGGATGTTCACCCCATCGAATACAACCAAGACGGTTTTATATCTCCCACGCGCGGTATGGGGCAGTTGGGAGAGGCTCTCTGTGAGTATGTTCTGGTCTATGACGATGGATCCACCGAGAGAACCGAAATCAAACGGCGGCATCAGATGGGTGCATCGCATGAGCAGGAATGCTGTGTGGGTGCGGTCCTTCACACCAAACCCAAGGTGTTCCCGGGCGGTATGCGGGAAAAGGCACCCAACTGGCTTTGGGGTGTTTTCCAAACGTATGCCGCCGCTGAAGAGCCGGGGATGCGGTGGAAAAACTGGATCTGGGCCTGGGAAAATCCCCATCCGGATAAAGCCGTCGTCGGCCTTCGTTTTGAACCGACAAAAGGCGCCGTTCTGATCTTTGGTATATCCGCCGGCCACGTTGCTTCAAACCCGCTCAGGTGGCAGCCACGCCAAAAGGCGCTATTCACCCTTCCGGAGGGAGTGTTGTTCGACCCTAAGGTCGGTAAGGCGGGGCATTACAGGCAGATTCAACTCGATATGGGACAGGTGATTTCCGCCCGTCAACGGTTGGTCTATCCCAAGGACAATTGGGAGGACACCGACAACAATGATCTTCCCGAACTGTCACCCCGCAACATCTTGATTGAATACACTGCACACCCCGAGGCCTATTTTCACCTTTCCGACGGCAGCTCTGTTTCTCTGGATCGTCTGAATAAAGCGGATATAAACGGGACGTTGACGGTGATTCCCCCGGCCGAAAAGACCGTTCGCTTGAGAGTCCTTGAAAAAAAGACCGGAAAGCCGGTGCCGGTAAAACTTCATGTGCACGGGACCTGTGACGAGTACCTGACACCGGTGGACCGGCAGCGGATGGCCAATCCGTCATGGTTCCAGGATTATACGGTCGATTATATTCACCGGCGGTTCAAAGGGCATGCGAACCCGTCCATGGAACTTCATCACAGCACTTACATTGCCGGGGAAACGACGATCAAAATGCCCCAGGGTAAAGTGTATCTGGAAGTGTCCAAGGGTTTTGAATTCCGGCCGGTGAGAAAGATTGTTGACATTGCGCCGGGGACCGAAGCGGTTGTCATCGCGCTTGAAAAAATGCTCCCCTGGCGCGAGAAAGGGTGGGTCACCGCCGATACCCATGTCCATTTTCTTTCTCCCCCATCCGCCCGGCTCGAGGGTGCGGCCGAGGGCGTCAACATCATCAACCTGCTGGCCAGTCAGTGGGGGGAACTCATGACCAATGTGGGTGATTTTGACGGCCAAACCACCTTTGGTTCCAAAGCGGGCGGCGGCGACGGCGAATACCTGGTTCGGGTCGGGACGGAAAACCGCCAGCGACTCCTCGGGCATATTTCGCTGTTGGGGTATACCGGCGACATGATCACCCCCCTTTGTAGCGGCGGACCCGGTGAATCGGCCCTGGGCGATCCGGTGGAAGTGCTTCTCACTGAGTGGGCCGCGCAGTGTAAAGCGCAGAACGGGCTTGTGGTGATTCCCCATTTCCCGGATCCGCGGATGGAAAATGCGGCAACGATTGTTTCCGGTAATGTGGACGGTATCGAGATGACATCCTGGGGGGATCTGTACAGCGGTATCAGCCCCTACTCCCTGTCGGACTGGTATCGATATCTGAACTGCGGATATCTTGCGGCGGCCGTTGCCGGCACGGACAAGATGTCCGCCGACACGGCCGTGGGCACGATTCGAACCTATGCACACATCGATCCGGAGATGGAATTTACCTATGAAGCCTGGAAGGATGCCATCCGAAGCGCCCGCACCTTTGTCACCTACGGTCCGTTGATGGAATTTTCCGTAGACGGTAAACCGCCGGGATCCCGCATTGACATGTCTGCAGGCGGTGGGACGGTGGATGTGAGCTGGCGCGTTGCCAGTGTTACGGTTCCCATGTCCCGTGTGGACTTGATTGTAAACGGGGAGATTCGCGAGAGTCAAACGGTGGACGCAGAATCGGACGAAGGGAACTGGTCCCTTCAACTCGACAACAGTTCCTGGCTGGCGCTCCTGGTGCGAGGACATTACTCGGGCAAACCGGAAATCATTACCGCCCATTCATCACCGGTGATGGTTCAGCTCGAAGGCTCGCCCTTCATGGCCGCTGCCGATGCCATCACCATTCTCGAGCAGATTGAAGGGGCCCTGACCTTCATCGATACCATCGGTACCCGGGCGGACGTTGAAACATATAAACGCATGAGATTGGTGCTCACCTCGGCCCACCGGACATTGCACAACCGGATGCACCAGCAGGGCTACACGCATCATCATCCATCGGTGGAAACATATGGCCCAAACCATTAGGTGCTAAAACAATGGGCAAGTGAACGTTAAAGAAGGAGAAAAAAGTTATGAGAGATGCTGCACTGGATTTATTGTTTGAACCCCTTCATATGCCGAATCTGACAGTTAAAAACCGATTTTTCATGGCCCCCATGGGCACCGGTTTTGATATGCAACAATCGACTGATTATTTTGTTGCCCGGGCTAAAGGCGGGGTCGGATTGATCACGGCTGGAGAGATTTGTGTGCATGATAGCGGAAAAGCCGGGCTGGAGACCGAATATCGTCTGTGCGATGATGACGACATCGGGCCGTTTTCAGAACTGGTCAGTGCGGTAAAGGCTGCCGATGCAAAGATCGTAGCCCAGCTGAACCATGCCGGGCGATACACACCCGGCCGGTTTCTCGGGATACAACCCGTCGCGCCGTCAGCGATCGCCTCTCGATACACGGGTGAGACACCCCGTGAGCTATCGACCGAGGAAGTCGATGACCTGGTGATCGCATTTGCCGAGGCCGCTCGTCGTGCCAGGGAGGCCGGATTCGACGGTATCGAGATCCTGGGCTCCACCGGATATCTGGTAAGCCAGTTTTTATCGCCGTTGACCAACAAACGGCAGGATAAGTACGGCGGTGATAATATTGGGCGGGGGACGTTTCTCTTTTCGATCCTCCAGGAGATTCGAAAGCAGGTCGGAAGCGATTTTAACATATGTGTCAAATTCGATGCGGAAGACAAAGTGGACGGCGGGCGCGTGTTGGAAGATGCCATGGAGATCGCACCTAAGATTGTCGAGGCCGGGGCCGATCGGCTCCATGTCTGGGCCGGATGGCATGAGGCAAACCAGCCAATGCTGACCGCCTCTGTTCCCAGGGGAGCTTTTTCCCATTTTGCTCGGTCCATCAAGAGCGTGGTGAACGTTCCGG
>JAFDDL010000040.1 GCA_019310865.1 Deltaproteobacteria bacterium
ATGGTTAAATCCAGAGCCTTGTCCAGATTCAAAGACAGGTTTTCGAAACCCTTTCCCAGCATGGTACAAAGGCCTGAAAATTTGAACGTCGCGTCGACAAAGGTCCGCTTGGT
The DNA here is from genome assembly GCA_019310865.1 of Deltaproteobacteria bacterium. The sequence goes on from JAFDDL010000040.1 coordinate 114, forward strand.
GTCTATCTCAAACTGGTGAACGTCGCGTCGCAGACGCCTTATGGCAAGCTTCAGAAGCTGATGGGCCCCATCGAAATCTCCTTTTCCAATGGCCTCATTGGCCAGGGTGATCTCCACCAAAGCCGCCTCCTTGCCGAGACCTGACGCAGCCAGCAACTTGGCGGCAATGCCACCGGGCACCTTGTCGTCGAGTCGATAACTGTGAGTGCCACTCGGATAATCGAGCAAGCGGTGCTCCGTAATGACTGCTCCTATTTTTTCTTGAACCGCCGAGGGCAGATTCTCGGCGAGGGAAACCTGATCGGGCCCCATTCGCCTGACCCAGCCAATCTCCTCGGCCTCTTTAACGATACGAAATAATGGCCCTGACCCTGAATTCAATAAATTCTCGGCGATTTCGAGAGACACCGGTTCTCCGATGACCTGCAGCAATGCCAGAAATTTCCAGTGGGTCGGCGTATATTCCGGCAAACTCAACCTGACCATGGCACACCTCCATTTTTATGCAGCATACACCCGGTGCCTTCGTGTGTCAACATATACGCCGCCATGGGGTCTAATGTGTGCCCCCATAGGGGCGACCACTCAAGTCTCTCCGAACCGGTTCCATGAAATTATTAGTTATATCAATTTGTAATGCCAATTTTCTTGATAGGCACAGATCTTGCTGTTGATATTATTAGTCACGGCTTTGCGTTAACTAATCCCTGGAATTCTGGGGCGTCCCGATTCGCAGTCAGCCGCTTATATGAATAAGGGAACATGAAAAAACCATAGGTTCCCCTCGGCACCACCATAGACGATATTATCGGCCTGCCGGGTAGGCTGAGATCGTTTGGGGTAGAGTTCGGGTCTATCGGTAGTAGGCGCTAATGAAAGAAAGGGTAACACGGGCAGGCGCTCAGATTCCGCCTTCTCCATGTGAATCTGAAGCATCCCCGCCTTTTCACACAACCGGTAAGCGTGATTTTTCCAGGGCATATCGCTGTTATGCTTTGGGAATCCTGGCTCTTGCGTATGCCTTCAATGCAATGGATCGTTATGTTCTTTCCATCCTGCAGGAGGCCATCAAACACGATTTTGGTTTGATGGACTGGCAGTTGGGGTTGCTCTCCGGATTTGCCTTCGCTGGGCGCTTATCCTGGTGACCCTGGTCAACTTCTGGTGCGCGGGACATTATTTTTATGCCACCAAGGATCTGAGAAATGATCTCGCACGGGCCCCCAAATGAGTATAATTTAAGTTGACGTTGTTTCGATATACAGGAGGACACGAAATTGTTTTTGAGCCATGGCAGGAAACTGGAAGCATTTGCACGCGACTATCCGGACCGGTTGGCCATGGTTTGTGAGAACCGCCGACTCACCTATTTCCAATTCAACCGGAGAATCAACCGTCTGGCCCACGCACTCATGGCCATGGGCCTCCAAAAGGGAGACAAGGTCGCCCTGCTGAATACAAACGCTATTGAAACCGTGGAATCGATTTATGCCGTGCTCAAAGCAGGTGGCGTGCTCGTACCCCTTAATCCGATGGTTAAAGGGGAGTCCCTGAGGAAGATGATCGACAATTCCGACTGTGTTATCCTGATTTGCGGACAGGCATACACAGGGGAAATCGACCGGTTTAAACCACGACTGCCCAAGATCGGCCCGGACAGGTACATTTGCATCAGCGAAGAGGAAGTTGAAGGTTACATACCTTATAATCAAATTCAGACGAGCTTTCAGGATACAAACCCGCAGGTTGAAAATCTTCCGGAAGATGTTTTCAATATCATGTATTCTTCCGGAACAACCGGTCTACCAAAGGGAATCGTCCATACACACCATTTCCGTTTCGCCTCGACCCTCATGGGCGCCGTCGAATTCATGATCAGTACCCAAAGCGTCGTTCTCAATTCCACACCACTTTACCATAACGGCTCACTGCTGTTCGTTTTGCCGACGCTTTTCCTGGGAGGCACCCTAATACTTATGGAAAAGTTCGATCCCGGACCTTTTTTGACCTTGGTCCATCAGGAAAAGGTGACCCATGCCTACCTCGTGCCCACCCAGTTTATCGGTATCTTGGCGCATCCGGATCTAAAGGCTTTTGATACAAGCTCCCTTAAGGTCCTGCTGTCCATGGCGGCGCCGCTGTCCAAAAAGACCAAGAGCGAGATTCTTGAAAACTTCGACTGTGATTTGTTTGAACTTTATGGCGTTACCGAGGGCGGCGCAACGGTCCTGAGACCCTTTGATCAGCACAGAAAAATTGGCTCCGTAGGGAAAGGTTTATGGACGCAAGTGCGCATTGTCGACGAAGGGATGGAGGATGTCCCCGCGGGCGACGTGGGTGAAATCATCCTCAACAGTGGCGACCTTGCCATGGAGGGGTATTATAAAAACCCCGAACTGACGGCCCAAACGGTTGCGGACAAATGGATTAAAACCGGTGATCTGGGGCGCTTCGACGCGGAGGGTTACCTGTACGTAGTGGGGCGAAAGAAGGATATGATTATCTCCGGAGGGGTCAATATTTATCCGGAAGATATCGAGGAGGTCATCTTCCAGCACCCCAAGGTTCTCGAGGCGGCTGTTTTTGGTGTCCCCCATGAAAAATGGGGAGAAACCCCACTGGCCGCGGTTGTCCTGAAAGACAACCGAAAAGCGTCCAGCGAAGAAATAAAAGCCTGGGTCAATGAGCAGGTGCCCAAGTACCAGCGCATCAGCACGGTAATCTTTATAGATCGCCTTCCCCGAAATCCCGCAGGTAAAATTCTAAAACGGGAACTGCGCAAGACATATGGGGCGAAGCATGATGTATGACTCGCACCCGAGGACTGATAAGGATGTCAACAAATGAGGAGAAAACCATGCCGGCGGTGATTGATGGCCCCCGGTCCCCCCTTTTTACACCATTGCCGATTGAAGGGAATTTTTCCGCTAAGGACCCGGCCGGCATAAGTTTGCCGGACGGAATGGAAAGATGCTTGCTTGATGCACCCATCGGCCCATGTGTTTGCTGGGGGATTCCCTTCGAAGTCGGCAACCCGGTAATGGTGAAAGCGAATGACGAACCGTTCTACATCCCGATAGATCCTGTTAAATCACCATGGTTTGTTTTCATGCATGCGGCCGATATCATTCCCCTTGATATGAATCAAAGCGGCTTTGTCTCTGCATCCCGGGGTAGCGGACAATTGGGGGTGCATAGTTGTGACTATATTTTTGTCTATTCTGATGGCACGGAAGAGGAGGTGGCCATCAGGCGACGTTATCAAATCAGCGAATATTGCCTGGGTGAGAACTACGGCGAGATCAGTGTTGAAGCTGTGCATCATGCCAAACCCAGGCCACTGGCGGGCGGTCCGGGTGAAACTGTCAGGAACGACCTATGGGGTTTTAACCAGATGTTTGCGGCGCCGGGTCACTTCACTTCCCAATTTTCTTATCCAAGCTGGAACAATTGGATCTGGGCCTGGCAAAACCCATGCCCCGAGAAAGCTGTCGTGGGTCTTCGACTGATTCCAGTAAATGGCATGATTTTGCTTTTTGCGATATCTGCCGGGTGTGTCTCTTCATATCCGCTTCGGTGGCAGGGGCGCCGTAAATTAGTATTGACCTTACCGGCGGGTGAGAAATTTGACCCCATATTGAACAAGCAAGGCCTCTTGAAACAGATCCAGTTGGATTTGGGCCAAGTGATAAGTGCCAAGCAGCGCCCGCTTTATCCCAATGAAACATGGGAAGATACTTATAATAACCGGCTGCCGGAGATGTCCCCCAATGATGTTTTAGTTGAATACAGCGCTCATCCCGAAGCCCTGTTCCATCTTTCAGATGGGCGGCGTCTGCCCCTGCCCGCAGCCGAAAGACCTGAATCAGGCGTTTTCCAGGCGCTTGAACCATCTGAGCAGACCGTTTTGCTTCGAGCGATCGATAGCGACACCGGAACGCCCGTGTCCGTCAAACTTCATGTTCATGGTGTGTCCGGCGAATACCTGGCGCCCATGGACAGACACCGGATCCCCAACCCATCGTGGTTTCAGGATTACACGGTTGACTATGTGCATCGGATTCCCAAAGGATTTATCAATACCTCCTCTCAACTTCACCATTGCACTTACATTCCGGGGGAGACTCGGATCAAGCTTCCCCGGGGCAACGTATATGTTGAGGTGTCCAAAGGCTTTGAGATTCGTCCGATCCGGAAAGTGTTTGAAATTACACCCGCGACAACTGAACTGGTCATTGAGGTGAAAAAAGTGCTTGCCTGGCGGGAAAAGGGCTGGGTAACAGCCGACACCCATGTTCACTTTCTGTCGCCCACTTCAGCGGGTCTCGAGGGAGCCGGCGAGGGAATAAACGTCGTCAATCTGCTGGCCAGCCAGTGGGGCGAGATGATGTCCAACGTGGGTGATTTCGACGGGAAAACCACGTTTGGTTCCAGATCGTCCGGGGGAGACGGTGAATACCTGGTGCGAGTGGGAACGGAAAACCGCCAACATGTCCTGGGACACATATCGCTGCTGGGCTACACCGGTGACATGATAAAACCCCTTTGCACCGCCGGTCCAGCGGAATCCGCCATCGGAGATCCGGTGGAAATCCTCCTAACCGAATGGGCCATTCAATGCAAAAAACAGGAAGGCCTGGTTGTGGTTCCCCATTTTCCCAATCCGCGTCTCGAAAATGCAGCGACCATCGTATCGGGCAATGTTGACGCGATTGAGATGACCTCCGTGGGGTCTTTGTACAGAGGCATCAACCCGTATTCGCTTTCGGACTGGTATCGTTATCTGAACTGTGGATATTTCGTGCCCGCTGTCGGCGGAACGGACAAAATGTCTGCGGAAACAGCTGTGGGTACCATTCGAACCTATGCCAAAATCGATCCGGATCGGGAATTTACCTATGACGCCTGGAAGGATGCGGTCCGGAGTGGAAATACCTTTGTCACCTATGGACCTTTGATGGAATTTTCAGTTGAAGGAAAGCCGCCGGGATCGAGGCTGGAGATGTCATCCACCGGCGCAACGGTGGACATCGCTTGGGAAGTTGCCAGTGTGACGGTTCCCATTTCCCGCGTTGAACTCGTCGTGAACGGAGAAATTCGTGAGAGTGTCGCGGTGTCAGGCCAAACACAAATGGGGAGCTGGCGAATAAAAGTCGAAAAGAGCGCATGGCTGGCCCTGCTGGTTAGAGGGCATTATCCAGATAAGCCGGAAATCATCACCGCCCATTCCTCCCCGGTCATGATCAGTCTTGAGGGATCATCGTTTATGGCTGCAGCCGATGCGTTGACCATTTTAGAGCAGATTGAAGGAGCGCTTGCCTTTTTGGACACCGTTGGCATACGAGCCGAAGATGCCGCCTATAAGCGAATGCGGCTGGTGCTGACAGGTTCGCATCGAAAACTTCACAACCGCCTGCATCAGCTGGGGTTTGGCCACCCGCATTAATGCTTCAAAATTGTAGCGGCAATCTCTAATTGATACATGTGCGTATTGTGTAACGAGAAACCTTCCGTGAAGAGGATATTATGGAGATTTGTAAAATTGCTATTGCTGAAGACCATCCAATCTTATTATCCATCCTTTGATATCAATTCCCCCTCTACATACCTATGAATGATACCAGAAATGAGCGTTTGATAGGGAATCCCCATTTCCATTGCCTTTTTTTGAATGCCTTTATAATCATGGTCGTAAAGTCTAATAGTGATTCTTTTGTCTTTTTTAAACGTATTTTTGGCGATAGCTTTAATCTTTTCCAATTCTTTTTTCGATGGCGTGGAAAGCTTCATTTTTCCACTTTCATAAGCATCGATGATTTTCTTTTCTTCTTCATCGTATTTCATTTTACTTCTCCCTGTTCTTTCTGATATTGTTTTGTAGCTTTTCTACTCGGTATAATTGTCTTTAAAAATATATATTCATTTTGCATAGTATGCGGGACCATAAAAATATAATCTTCTATGATAACAAAATAGATTTTTTGTTCCGGATATTTCTGTTGATCCGGATGGTCGGCAACTTTCCATACATCCCCTTGGGATAAATGAAAAACCACTTGTTCAAACGACACATTTCTTTCTTTTTTCAACCATTCATTTTTTTCTGGATTCCAATCATATTTCATAATCGAAATGTACATCATTTGCATGTACAAGTCAAGGTATGCCGAAGAATAGAAAGTTGCTTTAAACCGACGTTTGCATCAGTTGGGGTTTGGCCACCCGCATTAATGCTTCAAAATTGTGGCGGCAATCCCCAAGTGATCCGAGATGGTGCCGCGGGGAATGGTTACGTCGGTCCCGGTCAGATCGGACGAGATAAGCAAATAATCGATGCGTCTATCGGGGCGGTCGGCGTGAAATGTGTTGCCGGGGCTCAGATTTGCCTCACTGACAACATCGCCAATTCCGTGATGGTAGAGTTGTTGAATTTCGGGGGAGTCAGGTGTGGCGTTAAGGTCGCCGGTTATTATCATAAATTGGTTTAGGTTATGGTCGTCCAAGAAATTGATCAAGGCTTCGCTTTGGACCAGACGGATGGCGCTGTTTTTTCTGTGGTGTTGAAAGTGGGTATTGATCAGGTTTAGCGGACGATCTTGTCCGGTATCGATCTGAAGATAGGTAAAACTGCGTTTCAACGGCAGATCCTGAGGCGGCAGGGGATGGTCTTGAGCCGACACAATGGGGTATCGGCTTAGTACGGCGTGTCCCCAGAGGGCGTCCCCTGCGGGTGTAAAATGCCGGTATGGCATGTTCAGCCGTTGGGAAAGCCAAGTCAGCATATCAAGAGAACCGTTGAGAACCCAGCCTCTTGACACCTCCTGCAGGGAAATAATGTGTGTCTGCTCGGCCTCGATTTGCCGGGCCAGGGCCTCCATGTTCAAATGGCCGCCGGTGTTGAAGCCGTTGTGGACATTATAGGTCATCACTCTCAATGGGCCGGCGCTAATGAGGGACGGCGATGGGGTGGACCGGCTCAAGAAAACGAGGAGGGGGAATAGCAAAAGTGTAAAAGAAAGGGCTGCAATAGAACGGAACCTGGCAGTGTGAACGTATTCCGACGGCTTGCCGACCGCGCCCATTGCGCTTATGCCGGTAATCACTGCGGCAAAGGTCAACAGCCAATCATTTCCAAACGGTAGCGGCAAACTATATGTCACATAATAGCCAATGAGCAGGGCAATCATCAGCACCATACTGATTCCGTGAACGATGGCGGTGTTTCGCAACCCTGCATTGGATTGATCCGGGGTGCCGGTGATGCAATGAGGCCGGATGACGTTTTTGCCCTGATACCGCAAAATTGTGGTCAGCAAGATCGCAAGTGACAGTTGGCCGATAAAAAAAGCCAGCGCGGAAAACACGACGCCGGTCGCTGCCAAAGGCCAGAGGGCAACGGCCAACAGTATTCCGGCCGCCGCCGCACCGGCGCGGCGGGGTTTCCACAGAACAGCCAGTCCAATCCCAAGCAGGTGACTGATTAACACCCAGGTGAAAACGGCTGGGAACGACCAGTTCGTTAACGTAGTTAATCGAGCTTGATTTTGAAAAACAAAAAGCTGCAAAAGGAGGATCGGGCCGATGGCTATCCACGGTAGCGTGCCTGTAAATGTGTCCCCGACCGATACGGAATGGGCGGGGAGTGTCGCCGGCGATGTTCGCAAGGCCGACAATTGGCTAAAAACCAGGCCAATTACTATCGCCCGGGGGAGGAGTCCGGCTTGCCAGATAAAATCATAAGTGAGGAAAAAGCCGTGCCAGGCCGTGTCAAAGGCTATTCCCAACAGAATTGCAACTGCAAATCCATAGCCGGCCGCTTCCCGGTTTGCTTGCCGTTGGGTTGCGACCAGATAAGTCGGCAAAAAGAAGATAAAAAAAATCATACCGACTATCGTCAGAATCATGTCACCAACGGGATCGCCCGTCCAAAACTGAATTCCCAACCGAACCAGCCCGAGACCGCCTGCGGATAAAAACAACAGCCGACGTAAGCCCAGCCGGCGGTTGAGCCAGGCGATCAAAAAACCGGCAGAGAAAACCAGTAATCCTAGCAGTCCTATTTTGGTGGCATTCCAGCCAAGCCTATCGCCGAGCAGGTAATTTAGATAGGGCGGTAGGGTGCGAACAATCTGCATCCCAAAGGTCACGGTGAGAGCCGGTAAGATGATTTGAGGCCATAGTAGCGAACGGATTCGTTTCATGTATACCAATATCGTTCATTGTCTATTCGAAACAGGTGGGTTCTTAACAATCCCCCAGCGAACACCCACTGGGGGATTTACATTTCTTAGAAATTGTATCGTACGTCAACGCCGAATGTGCGCGGCGCGCCCAGCCGGTTGTACAGGGCTTGGAATACAAGGCTGTCAATTTCTGACCCCCGCTGGTAGGTAATGTAGTCTTCATCGCCGATATTCTTGGCCCAAAATATAACTCGCCAGCGGTCGGTAACCGAGAGAATGCCGATTTGCGCATTTATTAGCGCATAGCCTTTCTGTACCGCCTCCACGTTAGGGGTTGGCCCCGCAATTAGAAGATCATCACGATACTCTCCATTCACGCCGACAAAAGCGTGAGCAAAATCTCCTAGAGAGAAGTTGTATTTCGCACCAAAATTCAGCGACCAGTCGGGTACTGCGGAGACCTTGTCACCCTTTTGCAGGCCCTCCTGCAGTGCAGCTTCTTCCGTCACGTCGGTATATTCGGAGTCCAATATGCCCAAGCCCGCTGAAACCGTCAACCCCTGCATCGGCAGTGCCAGTATCTCAATCTCCACCCCCTTGGTCTCAATATCCCCGATGGTCGCCTCTTTAAGAACATCCACGACGGCGGCGCCGCTTTCTTTGGGGGGCAGGCGTAGGGTTCCCTGCTGGTCAAACCATTCCAGCCAGAACGCGGCCGCACTGAAATAGATCCTGCGGTCAAGTAGTGAAGCCTTCAGGCCGATTTCATAGTTCCAGGTAATTTCCTGTTCAAAGGACTGATCCGGCAGGGACCCTAAGTAATCACTGAACCCCCCGCTCTTGAAGCCCTTGGCCACACTTGCATAGGTATGAATGTCGGGGGTGAAGCTATAGTCAACCACGGCTTTGGGGGTAAAGGCGTCCCAGCTGTCCGAATTTAATTGGAGAGGAAACGCCTCCAGGCCGACGAGAATATTGCCCAGCGGACTGGACTGGGAATAAGCAATATCTTTTTCTTCATAGGTGTACCGTCCACCGAGGGCAATATCCAGCTTGTCGTTTACGTGATATGTGCCGTGGACGAATGCCGCGTAGGAATCCAGCGTTACCTTGCCTTCGGTATGAGTTATACCAAATGGTGCCCCCGTAAGGGCACCCCCAAACAGGATGTTGAAGGCATTGCCAAACGGAGCCAGTTCCGGCGAAAATATATCCTTTATCTCAGCGTCATACTCACTGAGACTTTCCTGGTGGTAGTAGAAAAGTCCCGTGATCCAGTCGAACTTGTCATTTCCGGTCGATGTCAGGCGGAATTCCTGCATGAAGGCATCGACACTTTCCGGGGACCCCTGGTGGGTAAAATCCACTTCCGTGGCATCCACGTCGTATGACTGAAAGAAATCATGGGTCCGGTAGCTGCTGATGGACTTGAAAGCCATATTTTTTAACGCGACATCTACATTCAGAGCCACGCCCCAGGCGTCCAGCTCCTCTTTGCCGGTGAAATCGATCAATATCTTACGGTCATTGGGGTCAGCATCGATCTGTGCCAGCCCACCGAATGTATAGCCGGGCATTATCATTGCCAGGAGGTTGTTTATGGCCGATCCCTGATAGAGCATACCGGGACCGGTTAGCCCAAAAAAAGCAGTTGAAGGATCCTGATTATAGCCACCAGTATCCATGGCACGGCCATCCTGATCCACCTTTCGATAATCAGCCAGCAATGACAAGGTAACGGATTCAGTGGCTTCAAACCGCAAATCCCCCCGCAGTCCCCAGTTGTGTTTTGCATTCAGGTCGCCACCTGTAAAAGAATTTTTTTCATAGCCTTCCCGGTCAAAAAACACACCGGCCACTTTCCCGTATAGCCGGTCCTTCATGATCGGCCCGCTGATCGACCCGCGAAAACGCATGGCGTTGTAGTCTCCATAGGAGGCTTCAATATATCCGCCGAACTCTTCCGTGGCTTTTTTGGTATGCACCGAAATCACACCCGCAACGGTATTACGCCCGAACAGAGTCCCCTGCGGACCACGAAGCACTTCGATTCTCTCCACATCATAGAGATTGAACTGCTGCGCCACGGATGAATTCAGATAGATTTCATCAACATAGACAGCTGTTGGCTGATCGATGCCGCCCGCGGACGTCGCGTTGCCGTACATTCCCCTGATTTTTGGCGTGGACATTTTCATGTCATCCGTATCCATGAATGACAGGTTGGGAGTCTGTGTAGCAATATCTTCTAAGCCCATCGAATGCGTCTCTTCTATGGCATGGGCTGAAAGTACAGTCATCGATATGGGTACTTCGATGGCTTTCTGCTCTACTTTCTGTGCCGTAACCGTAACCTCTTCCAGAATCCAATCGGTACTTGTTTCTTCTTCAGAAATTGCCTCTTCGGCAATTGCCTGGCCACTAAGAAAGACAACCATTGCCAAGATCCCTAGCAAACTTTTTTGACAGAACCTTCCTAACAGATTTTCCATTTCATTCTCCTTTCGTCTTTTAGGCTTTTGTGAATAGTGGATGTAACCTTGGTAATAATGCTCACACATGAAACTTTACGATAATCCGCCGCCAGCTATTAGCGTTTGGCACGATACATAATCAGATCATCCTCTTCTTGACGGTTTTTGGTCCGGTTGTGTCTGATAAACAAATTGCCACCAAGACCATGGCCCATAAAACCGTAATTGATCTACAGCAAGATACGTGCCGATTTTAAATAAAATTTAACACACTGATATCATATTGTTTTTTTGAGCCTGTCGATTCAAAGGCCGCGATCACGACCCTATGGGGGCGATTAAGCGCCCCTATGGGGGCATCTCATGCCTCGTACAGTGGCTTTCTCTTAAAAAGTGCATTTAAATCTATGTGTTATATAGAAAATAGGCGCGGCATGCATCTTGCTTTCCTTGTTTAAACGTCAGGGCGGTCTGGCAATGGCAATCAGTATCAATTTCAAACATTGTTGTAGGAACGGGGCATTTCATGGAGGAGGAGGCCAAAATTCTCGGCGACACCTTGATTCCCGGTGCCGCCATTGCTGTGATGCAAGGGGAGCGATCTGTTACGATACCCGGCATTAAAAGAGACCCGGCGCAGCCAAAGGGCGCTCTTGACAATAAAATACAATGTATTTACAATGTATTTATGGATTCGATCAGGTTTTATTGGGATAATCGGAAAAACATAGCCAACCAAAAGAAACATAGCGTGTCATTTGAGGAGACTCAAACAGTTTTTTTTGATGAACATGCCATCGAATATTATGATCCTGACCACTCAAAATCTGAAGATAGGTTTTTGATGTTGGGATTCAGTTACCAGATTCGAGTTTTAGTTGTAATCTTCACATTACGAAAAGAGGAGACAGAAATAAGAATTATTTCAGCCAGGAAAGCGACTAAAAAGGAACAAAAAGCATATATCGGAGAAAAAATATGAGGAAAGAATACGATTTTTCAAAAATGAAAGGACGTAAAAATCCTTATGCAAAAAGGTTGAAGAAGCCAGTAAGCATTCGAATGGGGGTCGACATTATCGATTATTTTAAACAGATGTCAGATGATACTGGAATACCCTATCAGAATCTGATCAATCTCTATTTGAGGGACTGTGTCCAATCGGGTCGAAAGATTTCGATCAAGTGGGCACCCTAAAAAGGAGTGGCAAAGTCCCATGAAACAGGGGAATATCTCAATTCGAAAATAGCGGAAATGGCTGAAAGCCATAAATCAAATGGAGCATTTATCATTATCTTCCGCACCTGCATCCGTCCAACAAAAGCAGACACGCCACTGATCGTTAATACGGATGCCCAACAATTATTATTGGACAAAAAATATTATATATAACTTAATGTTTCCATTAAGAAATTCTATAACTTCACAACCGCCTGCATCAGTTGGGGTTTGGATTTTTATCCGCAACCGTTAACATTTTGTCGTAAATGTTGTAATTAGACATGCTATGTTCACGGCAGTCTTATTGATAAACCAAGGCCGAACAAAGCAGTTAACTCAGACGGCTAAAACCGGCGCTTTTTAAATATCACCGCAGTTAACATCAACTCCACCCGTTGTTGAAAAAGGGTTTATAGTTAGACTAAAGAATCGAGCATGGACCAAATGCCAGAAACCCATATTCTTTGATTGGCGGAGGCCATATAGAGGTTATGCGACGTTTTTTCCAGCCCGAGGAATTGGCTTCAGCCGAGAAATCCCCTTCGCCTTGGGACTATTCATGGCGTGCCAAAGATCCCAATCCTGCTGCAAACCCAACCAAAAATTTGCTGACATACCCAACACACGAGATAACCGCAAAGCGGTATCTGGCGTTACCGAACGCCGACCCTTGATGATTTCGTTAAGGCGAGGGTACGAAACCCCCAGACGGCGAGCAAGCTCTGCCTGTGTTAGCTCAAGGGGCTTAACAAACTCCTCGAAAAGCATTTCCCCGGGATGGGTCGGAGGACGCTTTCGGGGGAGTCGGCGTGCAACAGGCCAAATTGATTGTGGACAGCATTTTCTGGCAGCTCGAGATGCCGAGCCTTCAAAGATGTCCTCTGTGCCTGTGGTTTTGAAAGATTGTATCATGGATCACATTATAACGGGGCCCATTATAGATGTCAAGCACTTCAATGTAAGCCCCAACGGGAGCATTACCAGTTTGTTAAAAAACGAAGCAAATTAAAGTGAAATTTGAGCTTCCTTATACTTTTCGAAAATCTTGTTATAAGTGCCGTTATATACGGCACAACGAATGGCGTAACCCACCATGCGCCTGACCGCTTCATGCGCGTATGACAGATAAATTTGTTCGCAGATTCAATTCCCCCGCTTCCAATAGGATAACCGCCTATTCGATCGCCGTGGTAATGTATTCTTGCTTGGTTGTTCTGCAAGTAACCAATGAGTTTTCGGATTTCTTCACTTGTCAAACTATCCCGAGGCTTCATCCGCTCAAGCCCCCAAATCACATTGTCCACTTCAGCATAAAAAAGCCGTGTTGTCGTACTTTCCACCCATTCCAAGCATTTTTGAGATTTTTCACCATATTGCAGCTTAGCCACCTTGTGGATATGCTCTGCGCAATGGTAATAGTCAATCCAATGCGAAGGTCATCCTGTGGGATTCGGGCTGCTACAAGTGACAGATCCTTGCCAAACTGTTCCTCATTTTGGATTTGATGCCAGCTTGCTACATGGACTATTCGTTCCTTAGCCAGCAAGTATATACGGAACCCTTTCGCCTCCTGCCACCGACCGTTGCCTCTTTTTTCATGGCGCTTTGCTTTGGGACGCGTCGGGACATGAGCACCGTCGGAGGCAACTACCAATACCGGGCGCCAGGAACTTTCCTTCACCCCCTGGCACCGTTCGGCTATCTCTTGCCGGCTGGGAATAACATCCTCCAGGCAGGCATACGATCCCACCGCCTCAAATGTATCGTGCATGAAATGGTCACTGACAGGCTGATCGGTAAGTTCCGCGAACAGCTCGCTACCACCGGAAAATGGAACCTCGGCAACGGTCTTGGTCGATTTTTTCTGAACATCAAATTGATATTTTTTCCGGCTGATCTCAAGCGCCTTATCCAATGGCGTAAACCCATATGAACAGTCCACACAATAAAACCAAGGCCGTTTCAAAACGCTGGGACCATGCATGGTCACCATTTCTTTTAAATTGTCGCGCCGTTTTTTGCACATCTTTCCGCATTGCGGGCAAGGGGCATATTCTTGATCCAATAAGCCGGTGTACTTTTGCTCAATCAGGGCTTGAAAACAGGCGCCGAAAAACTTTTGTTTCGTTTCGGAAAACAGTTGACTGAGCTCCATCACAGTGGGCTCTTTACCGTCCTCAAACACTCGCTCTATAATTTGGTCAACCCATTTGTCCACTTCATCATGGATCATGTGTCGAAATTCCCCTGTTGGATCCTGTTCAAGAATGCGAGCGGCAAGTCCCATGGCGCCCCCCTTTTACAATTCCGCCAATTCTTGACGGAATCGGAATGTAAGGGGGTAAACATAAATCTCCTTGACCGCCGCACCGTGCTGTTTGTTGTCCCGGTCCATCCGCCCACGGCCCGTCGTTTTTCCCATGTGTATCCAGTTGGCCGCCTTATAGCAAGTGCCTTTGAATCGTTTCTGGTCAACCAGTGTTTCCATAAGAACCGGGCGGTAGCCGTAGCAACGTTGCCAGTCGTCCGGTACTGTCTTGACTGCTAACGCAAGCGCCGAACTGGCAAGGTTTTTAACTTCAACCCAAGGGAAAATGAGAAACCGGCTGTTATTAATGATCTTTTGTAAGTTGATCTTTCGTTGCTCATCGCTCCAGCCAATCCATTTGTCCCGGGGCGCCATCTTCCAGGCCGGACTGGAAAACTGAAAACAACCAAGAATATCATCGGTTGCACCGGCCTTAATAAAATAGCGCAATTGCGCGCCAAAGGGCAATTGATACCCCAGGTAATGATATCGATCAACGTATTCATACCAAAGCTGTCTTTGTTCCTGTGTCTCAACCCTTGTCAGGAATATGGGCGACAGGTTTTTCAGCTTTTCGGAAATGGTGGGTTGAATATCCGCCTTTCCGGTCCGTTGGGCCTTTGCTGCGCCTCTATTCGCATACTGTTTTCTGCACGCCGGTAGCCTTATGGTTCCCTTTTCATTCAGGCGTTCAAGAAACTGCCGGCATTCAACGCTTTTTAGCTTCCCAGTGGGGCGTTTCCATGAAAATAGCTCACAGACCGTACTGGCAAGTTCAGTACGGCTGAGGTTTGGAAAAGTTTCTGTTATCTCAATGATTTCATTTATTTGTTCTTTCTTGACGATTTGACCACAAAATTTCTCGAAACACACCGATTCCATTTGAGCACCTGCCTTTCATGACGTTATTTTATTATGCTATACAGGTGATCAATTGGAATGTCCAGAACTTTTTTTGCCTTTCTATCACTTTTTTCGTTAATGAATCCGGAATCCATTAACAAACCGGTAATGCTCCCCATGTTAATGTGGTAACCAGAATAGTCACATTCCACGACATCTTTACCGTTGATCCTTATATATTTCCTGCAGTCTCTGGGCAGATTAGCCCACCAGCCACCGTAGAATCTACCACCTTGTTCGAAGGAACCATTGTTAAAGACCCTTCTAAGTCTCTTATTGCTAAAATCAATAGCCCCTCTCTTCTTACTGTCTGGGTGATTCCTCATCCGTTCATTAATAAGTTTGAGATCCTCATCCCATACGTAAAGCAGGACAGAGTGGTTGTTTAGATTCCTGTTTATCTTTATCAGGTTGTCCCTCATCTGGTTGGTATCTTCAGTATCTTTGTATTCCATCTCCTTTTTATCCTTGTCTCTCAGGATTATGATCTCTTCGTCTTCATCCCGTTCTACCTATAAAGAGTCTACATGTATGACCTGGATTTCAGCAAGAATTGTCAAGTTGCTTTACTACCACCGCAAATCATCAGGTATGAAAAAATGAGAAAGAAGCAGGTAGGATAGCTCGACATTGCCTTTTCCCAGACAGCCCTTCCCGAGATAACCAGACAATCATCCCCTTGCTATACAGCAGGAACCGCCACTGCCTTTTCATCGTTTCCTCCCATTGGGGGATAAAGGGAGGGGACATATGTTATAACTCCAATGGCAACAACATTTTTTAACTCTTACTAAGGAGAATAACTATGTCCCCAACCCTGATGAGCATTCTATTATATCTGACTGAATCTGCCAAGGAAAATCAGACAGGACCGGTGGTTTGCCACTGGTGCAACAACCGGGTTAACATCATCAAGCATGGCAAATACCAGCGCTATGATTTTAGCGGCGATGATCTGATCGATATTCAACGCTATTTATGCAAACATGATCAATGCCGGCAAACGTTTTCCATTTTGCCCCACCCCTTTTTACGTATATCGCGTTTTTCTTTGTGCATGTTCAAAGAACTGCTCAGGCTGGTTGATGAGCATCTGCAAATCGCCGAAATCGCACGCCGTTTTGCCGTGAGCTGGCCGACAATCCCCCGGGCCCTTGAAATGGCGCGTTGCATTGTGACCTGGATCCGGCAAGAGGCTAAAACGCAACCGCCCTGGGCACCGCACCCATGTATGCATCCATGCCAGTGTTGGTCTGAATTTATCCGTATGTTTGCCGCAAAATTTTACCCGAAACGCTATGCGTAAAAGCCAACAACACAATATGTAAATTTAAATTTATCAATAGGTTGTGTATGAAGGGTCAAACTTTTAACAAAAGGAGGCTCCTTATGGAACATGACCGGCAAATGGATTTGGCACTGTGGCGCTACGGGATCATCAGTCCCCTGCTGCACCGTGATGCCAACGATGCGCATTTGTGCGACCTTTTGCACATCTTATCTGAAAACAGTTATATCCATCCCATAGACGGTAGGCATATCAGCGTGAGCGCCGAGGCCATTCGAAAATGGTTTTATCGT
The DNA here is from genome assembly GCA_019310865.1 of Deltaproteobacteria bacterium. The sequence goes on from JAFDDL010000040.1 coordinate 16,784, forward strand.
TATCACCATGGCGGTCTTACCGCCTTGGCCGATAAGCAGCGATCGGACAAAGGTCAGCACAATGTGCCCCAACCGCTCGTCGATGCGATGTTTGCTCTGAGAAAAAACCATCCGCGATGGACGCTGGCCCTGCTTTTGACAGAATTGGTCGAGATGAAACTATGGGATGAAACCGCCCCGAGCCGTTCGGTATTGTACCGCTTCGCCAGGGCCAACAACCTGATGCGCAATCCGCACTTAAATCCGGATCAAATCGTTCGCCCGTTTAGCTACGACAAGTTCGGCCAAATGTGGACCGCCGACTTTATGCACGGACCGAAACTGTGGGCCGGAAAGAAAAAGAAAAAAAGCTATCTGCACGTGATCATCGACGACTGCACTCGCTATGTGGTCAGTGGCCGTTTTTATCTGAGCGAATCGACTGAAACACTGATTAAAGAACTGATGTGTGCCACGCGCCGTTTTGGCATTGCCCAGTGCCTATACACCGACAACGGTTCGGCCTACAACAGTCGTCACTTGAAAATCGTGTGTGCCAATTTGGGCATGCGCCAGCCCCACACACCCCCAAGACGTCCCCAGGGCCGCGCGAAAGTCGAGCGCTTTTTCAGGACCGTTAGAGACCAGTTTTTGGCTAAACAGTACTTTAAAAGCATCGATGAGATTAACTTGGCCTTTGGTCAATATCTGCAAGACTACCACAATCGGAGTCATTCAACACTTGCGTGCTCACCTATGCAAAAACGGCTCAGTGTCGATAGTGTCTGCCGCCAGGTCCCGGAGGTGGTCGACATCCAGGCATTGTTCCGGACACAACGTCGCTGCAGGGTCTACAATGACGGCACCATCCGCATCAACAAAAAGGCCTTTGAAGTGCCAGGATGTCTGCCCGGCAGCCGGGTGACCATTCACTTCATGCCATGGGATCTTACCCGTATTTACTATGGCGATGACATGCGGCTGGCTAAAGCCGTAGATCTCAGTGCCAATGCACATCGCTTTGACCACCCCAACTTCACTCACACAAAGGAGACAGATGATGAGTAATCAACCCACCATGGCCGAACACTTCGGCTGGCATTTGCACCCTTTTTCAGATACGTGGCGCATCGACCCGCCCTTTTACAGCCAGCGCGATCAGCGTCTTGCCGACCAGGCCTTGCAACTATTGCAGCACGGCAAAAGCTTTGCCGTCACCGGAGCTTCCGGCACCGGAAAATCGACTCTGGTCGAGCACTTACTGTCAAATCTGGACGTCAATTATTATCTCAAGGTACACATCCATTACGGCGGTCTGCAACGCAATGCACTGCTCAAAGCCATTGGCGAACAACTCGGGGTGGAAACAAATACACGCGCTGTGCCCCTGCTCGTCAAGTTGCAAAAGCACATTGGCGCCATTGCAACCGCTAAGCAATCGGTTCACCCGGTCATTTTAGTTGATGATGCCCAATTGCTTGCCCGTGAATCGTTGATGGACCTATGCTCGCTGATCGTATGCCCTCCAAAAAAGACTGCCGCGGCTTCATTGATCATCGTCGGCGACGATATGCTGGCCAAACAGATGAATTTGGCGGTCATGAATCCGATCAAAACCCGATTGACCGTCAATTTTGCTTTGGAACCCCTCGACGAGCAGGAAACCGAGCAGTTCATCGCTTATCGACTCAGCCATGCCAAGGCACCCAAGGACCTGTTTGAACCCGATGCCATTGCCCTCATCTCGGCCCATTGCCATGGTCACAGACGACAAATTATGAATGTGGGTACATTGCTGCTCGCTGAAGCGTATTATCAAAAACAGAAAACAGTCAGCGCACAATTGTTTATGGGCTGTGATCTGATTAAATGAAAAACCAACTGCGCCGCTAAGCCATAAGCTGGTGCGAAATACTCGGCTGTTTACTATTGAAAGGACCCGGCATTGCCGGGCCTTTTGCTTTTTGATTTAAAACCGTTGCGCGACCATGACTGTAATCATGTCACCCAAAAAGGAGATGCCGTGGAACTTACCGCTAATATGTTGCCTATCTGCCGGATCAATAAGCTTGAAATCCAACAACCTGAAAAACTTTGGCTCATCGAGTCCATATGGGCCCAGGACGCCGTTGGAATCATCGGCGGCGCTCCCAAATGCTGCAAATCATGGTTCGGCCTGGATATGGCGGTCAGCGTCGCCTCCGGTACCCATTGCCTGGGTCGTTTTGCGGTAAAACAACCCGGGCCGGTGCTCGTTTTTCTGGCCGAAGATGCCTTGCCCGCCGTCCGCGCACGTATCCAGGCCTTTTGTACCCAACGTAATTTGGATATTGAACATCTCGATCTGTATGTGATCACCGCCTCAACACTGCGCCTGGACCTTGCTGCTGATCAGAAGCGTTTAAATGCCACCCTGGCTTTTTTACACCCTCGGTTTTTACTCCTCGATCCCCTGGTTCGTCTGCACCGGTTGGATGAAAACAGCGCAGCGGACATCTCAAAATTGCTCGGCTTTATTCGTGACATGCAGCGCACCTATCATTCGGCGATCGCCCTGGTACATCATGCCAGTAAAAAACATCGGGCTCAACCCGGCCAAGCTCTAAGAGGCAGCTCCGATCTGCACGCTTTTGGTGACTCCAATGCTTATCTGGCTGAACGAAAAAAACGCATCGTTTTGTCCGTTGAGCACCGCTCAGCCAAATCCATGGACCCCATCGAGATGCAACTGGTCTCACGGGCCAACGGTTCCGCCACCCACCTCGAAATTATTGCCGACACAGGGTCAAATACCTCTGCCTCTCTGGCTGACCGGACGCTGTTGCTTCTACAAAATTCCAAAAGCCCGCTGACCCGTACAACCATCAGAGAACAGCTCAAGGTCAACAATCAGCGACTGGGCGACGCGCTCGCCAAGCTTGATAAACGGGCTCTGGTGCTCAAAACATCAAAAGGTTGGCTCCCCCTTGGCAACGGATCGCTCGACAAACCCAGCAATTATCCAAATGATCCCTAAACATCTCAACTTTTCATATCTCAAGCGCCGCGTCTTCATCGTGACGGTACTTAGGGGGTGATGACACAGTTTAAAAAACGAGGTGATCAGCTCTTCGGACCTTGTCCCGTTCATGGTGGCGATAACCCCAACGCCTTTGTTATCAACCTTTCTAAAAATATTTGGCACTGCTTTACCGGATGCAATACCGGCGGGGATGTCATCAAACTCGTGCAACACCTTTATGGTAAAAACTACCGACAAACTGCAGCCTTTCTATCTTCATTAGCATATACCGCTCCAACCTCTCTGAGCGTTTGCTCTGCCCATCATCGCAAAAAATCCTTCAGGCCCTTCAAAGCCCCTTTGCGGCTCCATGCTTCAACCCCATGGCTGCATAAAAAGCAGATCAATCCGAGCACGGCCAGTCGCTTTGAAGCCGGCGCTTATCACGGGACAGGCTTTCTCACCGGTTGTATCGCTGTGCGTCTCCATGATTTGCTCGGCCATCCCATTGGCTATGCTGGACGACAATTGAATCCCACTCTCGCCAAACAATACGGCAAATGGAAGTTCCCACCGGGCCTTGCCAAAAATGAGATCTTGTACAACTTCCATCGAATAAGATCCGGTAATCCAAAGGCTGTCGTTGTTGTGCAATGCCCGTGGGGCGTCATGCGCCTTGCTCAATTAAATATCCCTGCTGTCGCCCTGTTGGGAATCCACCTTTCGTCTCTACAGCTTGATATATTGAAAAAAATATCCCGTGTTGTTCTTATGCTTGATGGAGATTATGCCGGCAGATCCGCCACTAACCGTGTCCACAAAACCCTTGAACCTTACACAAAAGTACATTGTATCACCCTGACATCTGACTTTGATCCCGACGACCTTACCGACAATACCCTATTATCTGCAACAGACCATTTTTTTCTTTAACCAGTCATAAATAAGCCCATTACCGACATAATATGATTGACGCTTTTTGAGTGGTGTTTTCGTGATGGAAGGTAGTTGCTGCGAATCGTTCCGTTCCGCAAACCTATAGGGCCGCGCTCGGAACGGAACACGCTACCAGACTTATCGGTAAAATAGTTGAATATAAGGTAGGTCAAATAGCCCAACAATCTACAACCAGGGATAGTTTTTTATTGAAGTTTTGTGAAGCGTTTAACTAACAATTGCACCTCTACCGGAAATAGAAATGGGGGGAC
>JAFDDL010000542.1 GCA_019310865.1 Deltaproteobacteria bacterium
ATCATGAACATGGTGGCTTCGCATATGATTGGGAAATACGCCTCTCTGGCCGCACCCATGCCCTCAAAGGGAGATGCCGTATCCATGGCCGCCGCAATGGTAAAAAAACGTCCCAGTCCCAGCAGGTATAAAATGAAAATAACATCGCCGTTAAAAGAGAAAACCGGCGGCTGTCCTGCGATGGGAAGAAACAACAGGACTGTGATGGCGGCACACAGGGAAACCATGGGCCCCAATTTGAAAAGAAAGGTTGTGCTGGTGCTGTAAACCGATCCCTTTTTGAAAAGCTTGATCAGGGTGTAATAATTGATCAGGAGCGGCGAGCCTTTTCTGCCACCGAAAAACGCTTTGACCTTGAGGATGACTGCGGAAAAAAACGGTGCCAGTAGTATGGCGAGGGCCCAAAGAACAATGGATTTTGTCATAAAACTCACCTGTACCGATTAAATAAAAAACAACAGGACCACGATTGCCAGCAAAATATAACCGATATACAGATGGATATCACCGTGCTGTATCCATCGCATTTGGTCGAACAGCCACAGAATCGGCCGTACAATCGCATTTCCCATGTGAAGCTCGGCAATATCATTAACATGGCTGCGGTAATAGGTTTTATCCGGGAACCGCCCCCGTATCACCGGGTGATCTTCATGCAACGGGGCAACCGGTTTGAAAAATGCCAGGATGGAAGCCGCATAGGAGGACCCAGTATACTGCATTTTGACGGTGGGTTGCGTGAAACCACAGCCCCAGGTACCGGACCGGCCAACGGTCTTGCCCCGGTACAAAAGCATACGAAAAACCAAAATCAGAAAGAAGACTGCAAAAAATATCGCCGCGGCCAGCGTAATATCTCCGGTTATCTGCAAAAACGGCGCTAATGAAACACTGCCGGACGCAAGTCCCAGGGATTCGACCCCCTTTAAGGCCATGAGAACAAATGCTCTGGGGAATACCCCAATAACGACACAGGCACCGGCCAGCACCAGCATGGGAACCAGCATCGCCGGCCCTTTTTCATTCACATCTTCAGCCGCGGGTGTTCTCGGCTCGCCCTGAAAGACCACACCCACGACCTTTGTGAAACAGGCCAGGGCCAGGCCACCGATAACAGCAAGGCTTACAATGGCAAGAAGACTCAGCACAAAAGCCGTTTTATCCAGTGCCACACCCTGGAATCCGCCCAAATATACCAAAAACTCGCTCACGAATCCGTTAAAGGGGGGAAGTCCGGAAATAGCCAGAGAGCCGATGAGGAAGGTGATACCGGTAATTTTCATATTTTTTAGAAGTCCACCCAGCGCATCGATGGAACGCGTTCCTGTTTTTTTAATTACAATCCCGGCACCCATGAAAAGGAGCGATTTAAAAATTGAATGATTCAGCACGTGGAGCAGGCCCCCGGAGAATCCAAGTACGGCCATGAGTGGATTTCCGGAAGAGACCCCGATCATCCCGATCCCGATCCCGATCAGAATGATCCCGATATTTTCAACACTGTGGTAGGCCAGCAGCCGTTTGAGATCATGCTGGCCGAGGGCATAGACAACACCCAGGATCCCGGAAACCATACCGAAAATTATAACGATTTCGCCGAATAGCGGCGTTTGCAGATCAAGCACCCAGTACATCCGCACAATACCGTAAATGCCGGTTTTGATCATGACACCGGACATGACCGCTGAGATATGACTAGGCGCTGCCGGATGTGCATGGGGCAGCCAAACGTGAAACGGAAACACGCCGGCCTTTGAGCCAAACCCGATAAAGCTGAGAATAAAAACCAGGATTTTTGCCGTTTCGGGCAACGTGCCCGTAAATCCAAAACTGCCGGTATAGCCGTACATGACGCCGAATGCCGCAAAGATAAACATGGCGCCCACATGGGAAAAAACAAAATAGAGATACCCGGCTTTTCGGTTTTCCGGCGATTGATGATCGTATATGACCAGAAAAAAGGATGACAGGGACATGATTTCCCAGGAAAGCATAAAAGTGATCATATTTTCCGCCGTCACAACCAATGCCATGGAAGCTATCAACAGACTGAAAAACAGGTAGTTGACGGACGTTCGCAACGCTTTTTCCGGTTTGTCCAGGTAATGAAAACTGTAGATGGCGGCAAGCAGTGAAACAGCGAAAATTGCAACCAGGAAAAAGGCGGCCAGACCGTCAATTTTAAACGACAGGGACAATACGTTCAGGTAGGTAATCGAAAATGAAACCTGTCCGGGATTAAACAGCTTGGACACGGCATCGATCAATCCGAGAAAGCATCCGACGCTGATCCCAAGAACGCCAATTGTCTTCATCACCGTAAATTGACGCCATAATATTAGGGCAAAAATACCCCCGGAAGCGATTAACAATATGGAAAGAAAAAAAAGATTCATAAATTTCTCTGCCGGTTGATCTGTTGATTTTAAGGTTTAGAAAAGGCGATTAACGCAGGGGTCGCTTTTTCTATATTTGCGGTATCGTTCGTTTTTATTTTTTAAACTCTGTAATTGAGCATATTTGTCAATTATTGTCCATGATTTTTCAAATTTTTGCATAATCGAACACATTATGATAAGGCCAACATTCTAAATAGCGTCGATTGTGCCAACTTCCCCCGGCTTCAGAGGTCTTTTATGCGCAAAACCCCCTTACCTAAAATCAAATTCAAGCGTCGGGTGTTCAAAGCCAAACCGTCCGAGGAATTGGATGCCATTACGGTCAAAGGCGCCCGGGAGCATAATTTAAAGAATATCGACGTTGAGCTGCCCAAAAAAAAGCTGATCGTATTCACGGGTGTTTCCGGATCCGGGAAATCGAGCCTTGCCTTCGATACGATTTTCGCTGAAGGCCAGCGGCGGTATGTGGAATCGCTTTCCGCCTATGCCCGGCAATTTATCGGACAGATGGAAAAGCCCAAATACGATACCATTCGCGGCCTTTCCCCCACCATTTCCATCGATCAGAAAGGCGCCGGCAAAAATCCCCGGTCAACGGTGGGCACCATCACCGAAATTTACGATTATCTAAGGGTCCTGTTTGCCCGTATCGGACAGCAATATTGCTTTAAATGTGGTAAAAAAGTCGGTCGGGGCAATGCCGAAAGCATGGTCAAACAGGTTCTGAAACTGCCACCATCTACCCGTATACTGGTTCTGGCGCCCATTGTGGAAAACCGAAAAGGAGAATACCGGGAGCTGATTCAGCAACTTCGGAAGGAAGGCTTTGCCCGGGTACGGATTGATGGCGTGGTTCGGGAGCTTGAAGACGTTCAAGGGCTTGCCCGGCATAAAAAGCACCATATCGAACTGGTGGTGGACCGACTATCAATGAAATCCGATGCGGATTTTAAAAAACGGCTGCTGACGGGTTCGGTGGAAACCGCATTGAAGTTTGGAAACGGACGGCTCATCGTTCATGTTCTGGGCCGGGAAGACCTGAAAATGAGCGAAGCGCGATCCTGCTGCGGGATCGCCTATCCAGAGCTGGATCCACCGCTGTTTTCCTTCAATTCCCCCCAGGGAATGTGTCCAGAATGCAACGGCATCGGAACCCAGTTGACCATGGATACGGACAAGATCGTACCGGATCCGGATTTAACCATTCGACAAGGGGCGGTGGTACCGTGGCGGAATTATTTTTTAAAAAACAACGGCGAGTTAAACTCCTGGGGTGGACGTCAACTGAAGGCCATGGAATCCCAATGGAAAATTAATTTCAATGTCCCATGGAAAAAGCTACCCAAAAAACAAAAGAATATGATCCTCAACGGTTCCGGCGACCGGGAATTGGTTGTGAATTGGAATACGGAGAAAATCCACGGTGAGATCCAAACCGCCTGGGAAGGTATCCTCAACACCATGTTGCGCCGGTACCGGCGGACTCAGTCAGAAAGTCAGAAAAAATATTACGCCCGTTTCATGTCCACAAAACGTTGCACTGCCTGCAAGGGGCTACGCCTGAAACCCGAAGTGCTCCATGTCCACGTGGGGGACAAATCGATTGTGGACATCACTGCCATGGCCATCGCCGAGGCACATGGTTTTTTTAGCTCCCTGCGACTCACCGGCAATCGGAAGTTGATTGCTGCTGAGCTGATCAAGGAGATTAACAGCCGGCTGGGTTTTCTTCTCAATGTCGGACTGGCGTACCTGTCCCTTGACCGGAAAGGACCGACCCTATCCGGCGGCGAATCCCAACGCATTCGACTTGCATCCCAAGTGGGCTCGGAACTGACCGGTGTGCTCTACATCCTGGATGAACCGTCCATCGGCCTGCACCAGAGAGATAACATCAAACTCCTGGAAAGTCTGTGTCATCTGAGGGATATCGGTAACACCCTCATTGTCATCGAGCACGACCAGGAAACCATGGAGGCGGCGGACTGGATCCTGGATATCGGACCGGGCGCGGGTCTTCTCGGGGGTCAAATCGTAGCTCAGGGAACCCCCACGCAGATAAAGGAGAATCCGGACTCTCCCACGGGCCGCTACCTGAGCGGCAATAAACAAATTGAGACCCCGCAAAAACGGAAAACGCCCCGGTCCGCCGGTAATCGATGGGTCACCATCTCAGGGGCTCGCGCCAACAACCTGGACAACATCACGGTCAAGATTCCCCTGGGGTTGCTGGTGACGGTCACCGGCGTGTCCGGCGCCGGCAAATCGACACTGATCAACCAAATCCTCTATCCGGCACTGGCAAGCCGGCTTCACAATTCGACGCTGGAAATAGGCAGGCACACTGGAATCAAGGGTTTGAGATACTTGAACAAAGTGGTCAACATCAATCAAAAAGCCATCGGACGAACACCGCGCAGCAATCC
>JAFDDL010000543.1 GCA_019310865.1 Deltaproteobacteria bacterium
GGTAAGAATACCAGCCAGATCATTAAGTTTAGCGTGCTGTGAAATGGGTTGAAGCCGACCGGATAGTTCCTGGATAATCTCCTGCATGAGTTCGCTGTCAAAGACCCGGGCGGCCTCGGACAGGCTACCTAGCGAAGCCCGGGGGCATCCGATCTTTCGCTGCACTTTTTGAAGCTCGCTGGCCTGCTGGATCGCCCGCAGCGAACTGCAGATTGGATTGAACATATATAAAAGGATCAGAGAGAGGTATTGATCCATGTGCAATTTGCGGTTGCCGGCTCGATCTCGCTGACCGCCGGCATCATGAAGAGTTTCCAGAAGCGCGGAGATGGGCTGGAAGTATTTAAAGCCTTGCAGGTCGTTTTCCTTGATTTTTTTGCGTTTTGCACTCACAAACGCCATTGAAGCATAGTGCCCAATCGAGCGCAAGTTTTATTTTTTAAAAACTTTTAGGTTTGTTTTGTGTTCATGCAAGGCAATGACTTGTATTTCGCTGAAAAGCAATCCCCGTGCCGAACAGGATTGGAGGTGCCCCCTACTTCCTCGTGCTCACAGATAACCCCGGCCAAGCCGATAGACCAAGTAAACCCCGCCTAAACTGCCGATGGTGCTGACAAGAAACGCCGTCCAGATCCCGACATAACTTCCGATCCACCAGCCAACCGCACCCCCAACAGTCAGGCCGATAAACATCAGGAATCTCATACTATGCGACCTCTCAACTGGCCTTTTGCCATTTTTTAAGGTTGTCGATAGATAGCAAACTACTGGTACAACAAACAGATTTCTGCCGACGTAAGCTCCTAGAAGAAATCAACGCATTGGAAAGGAGTCCGTTGTGTATTCTCTTCCATCGGCGGCGGAGCCGCTTTCCATGAGTTTTTCTACAGCATTTACCGAACCGACTTTCCAGAGAATTATTTCGCTGGCTATCGCCTTGCTTGCTTCCTTAAAGGTGCTGGTGGTGGGATTATTGCCCGCTGGATAGGCACCCCAACCGCCTGGCGGTCTTTTTTACCCAAGCGGCCCGCCCCTCTCCCCGGCAGAGAAGGTATTTCGATAGCGGTGCGGGAAATACTATTGACATATATCTTGAATCTGTTAAAATACTAATATCATGGAGCCAAAATCCACACTAGCGGATATTATGACACGATTGCTGAAAAGGGCTGGGTATCCCGTAAGGCTGTCATCGATCATGCGCGATGGCCAAGCAAAAGCATGTGTGGTCACAATAAAAAACGGGCAGGCATTGGAAGCAACGGCAAACAGCGAATATCTAGCATTGCGTGGCCTGATGATTAAGCTTGGTTGGGATTTTGGAGCGATAAGGCACATCTAAATCTTGCTTTCTCACCCGCGCCGCCGGGAGCGCCTGCGGATTTCGCCTAGAATGATCTTGGCTTTCGACGGATCGTACAGCCTGAGAATCCCCGCCACTCCTGCCATTGCCTCCGCTCATCCCCTCTGTCATAACGCCCCCGTCAACCCACCCCATTGAAATCCCTCTCCATTTCTGTTACACTAAATCTGTCAGCCCCCGCCGCGTGACTGATCCCTTCTATCGACCGACCAACGCGGCAAACCGAAACAGTCGTCAGATGCAGAATATACCCCAATCCCGCCATCTGACGACTCTTTTTGTAAATGATCCGACCCATTTGAAATCCCTTTCAAACGCAGCTATAATTACGATACCTGCCGCTGGTGCCTCACCGGTGCTGGTGGCGGGCTTGGCCGTTTGGTTGCCCCCCCTGCCAAACGGTCATTTTTTTTCCGGTGGCCCATTGAAATCCCTGACGAAAACGGTTATGTTTACCTTTCCTGCCTCTATCGCCTTGCTTGCTTCCTTAAAGGTGCTGGTGGTGGGATATTGCCCGCTGGATAGGCACCCCAACCGCCAGTGGGCTTTCTTTCACCTTGGCGATGAATTTTGTACACAGGGCATGGATCATGCGCGAGCTTCCGAAGGGAAGGTTGCCCTTAAAATCACCTGCGTTGATTGATTCACCACAAACAGATGAGAGGCTACAACGATGTGTTACGATAGAATTTCTTCCCACGCCAAGATGCTGCGCGACGTGGTGCGTACCGAAGCATATGACAGGGCCATTAGTGAGGTTATCAAGCCCGGTCAAAAGGCCATCGATTTTGGATGCGGCACGGGAATACTGTCTCATTTTTGTGCTCGGGCCGGTGCTTCCGACGTTTACGCGATTGACAGATCATTGTTCATCGCAGTAGCGAGGGTAGTGGCGCAGCGCAACGGGCTCGAGAACATTCACTTTATTTACAGTGAAGGAGACAAGGTAAAGCTGCCTGCGAAGGCGGACGTGTTGGTATCTGAATGGATGGGAGTTTTTCTTTTCTGGGAGTGCATGCTGGAGCCGCTTATCAAAATCAGGGATCAATATCTTGCTGAAGACGGCGTAATGCTACCGAGCCGCATGTTTCTCAAGGGGGCGTTTGTCAGCGATGAGGAGCTGTTCAAGGAGATGTCTTTTTTCAGGTTCAGACCGTATTCCGTGGACTTCTCAGTTGTCGGAGATTGGCTTTTCCATACGCCGACACTGAAGCATTTTTCGGAGAAGCAGGTTCTCGATTACGATTTCGACCTAGGCGAGATGGACATGAAAGAGTGCCGGGAAATGCCTGCCGAACTGAGTGCTGTCGTATCGCCCATGGGCGCGGCAACCATCTACGGGATCTGTGGATGGTTCGAGGCCGAACTCGCCCCCAAAATTCATCTGGGCACCGGGCCGTTCGATCCGTTCACTCACTGGGAGCAGATCTTTTTTCCTCTGTCCGAGCCATTTGAGTTGGTCCCCGGCAAGGAAGTGAAGGTTGTAATATGTCCTGCCGCGAATCCTTCGGTTGAGGAGACAGTTTGGAGATGGTCTGTATCGGATGGGCAGACCACCATAGAGATGGACGAGAACATCCACCTAGCGTGGATATACGCGCACGAAAAGTAGCTATCAAGGGCCAGTGTGGATAAAGATCCTCCTCCAAACACGCTGGCCTATTGAAATCCCTTTCTTAAACTGATATCATGAAACATATGCTGCGAGTGCCTCATCGGTGCTTGTGGCATCCGGCCGTTTGGTTGCCCCCCCTACCAAGCGGTCTTTTTTTATAAGTTTTACCCTGGCTGCCATTGACATCCCTTTCCATATCTGTTATACTAAATCTGTCAGTCGTGGCCGCGTGGCTGATCCCTTCCTTCGACCGACCTACGCGGCAAACCGAAACAGCCGCCGGGTGCCCCAAACCCCCTCCCCGACCGTGTCCGGCGGCCATTTTGCCGATCAAGTCGTGGTTTGGTTTACCCGATTTGAGATATAAAGAGTGTTANTCGCACAATCGGTAAAGTAATTCTGCTGATCGGCTATCCCATCCTCTCCCTGCTTCGGATACTTTTCTGGCAGATGAAGAAACGGAAAGATATCCGTACCCGCTTCTAGTGCCTGGCACGGCGTTGCGGTGGGTATGACCGCCGGGTGTATCCCCTTTTACCAGGCGGTCTTTTTGTGTTTCGCTGTTTGAAATTCAATGTATCCCAAGGTCATTTCTTTTGGTTATTGCAACCACCGTCCCCCTGCGCGTTCTGGTGCCCATCCGGTGCGCCCCTTTCGTGTGAATGCGATGGGGACTGATTGTCCCCAAATACCCGAAAAATCCGGTGGCCATCCGGTGCCCACTTTGGGGGTACATACGTACCCATAGATACCCTATAAAACCGCATTTAACAGTGCTTAAGTGATGTTTTTGGGGGATGTGATGGGATTTTAAGTCCCCAGCGTCTGCCAATTCCGCCACTCGGGCAAATCATTGAAAATAAAGTACTTATGGCGCTCCATCGATTGGAGCGACTCTTGAATCTGTCTTATATTATTAACTTTTTGGTTCC
>JAFDDL010000544.1 GCA_019310865.1 Deltaproteobacteria bacterium
ATTTTACTGACCAACACCGGTGTATGGTCATGAGGGAAGCTATGAGAGTGAAAGGACTCCGCATTCCCAATACCTACAAAGGCTTGGTGGATCTTTACGATGTATCCGATGACTGGATTCCAATTTATGACAAATCCGACCTGCCAGGTTTCTATATGGCCGTGGGTACTTCCGGTAACCAGTACAAGAACGCACCGGTGGTCGGTGCCATGATGGCAAACTTGATCATGGCCTGTGAAGCCGGACTAGATCATGATACGTTCCCGTTTCAGCTTGACCTGAAATATCTCCAAAGGAGTCTGGACATCGGCTTCTTCTCCCGGAACAGGGAGATCAATAATGACTCCAGTTTTTCGGTAATAGGATAGAACTTTTACGCCTTGTATCATAATATGTTTCACCTCTGTAAAGATTGATAAAATGCTATTCAGAGGTGAAATCAGTTAATTTATTTTCGCTGAACGGTATTCCCGCATCCTCTCATAGTTGATCCGTTCCTGGAAATCGCAACCATCCGTCCCGAATGTATGGCGGGCTGAATGTTCATGCCTGAAGTTTTTTGCGCTAAAATAATCCCAGCTGTGATCCTCTTTCGTCCAATTGTCTTTTAATTCCATTTTTTAGCTCCTTACTTTTGTGTTCTTACGCGTTCCCTGAAAAACAGACAGGGGGTTTCTTCCTGTCAAAAATTTACACTTTAAAAATATATACGAAATATATTTAAAATAATGTATTTTTAATATTTTTTCAGAATTGATGGTTTCGTAAAAAGTCTGCCAAAAAAATTTTTCAACAACATATAGTGTCTACAAGCTGATATGAACACATTCAGTTGTGGTTATAAAATTCAAAATCGACTTTTTACGAGACCATCAACCTTAACCGATCCCCTAATAACGAAATCTCGGAAAAGTCGTGTATAATGTAATTTCTCTGCAGCCATGGTTTCCGTTCGCGGAATGAACGTTCGGCTAAAAAGAAATAATAATCTTAAAAAAATACTTGACATATATTTTTAATATATATTATTATGGATCAACCTAATGGAACACGCACGGGAAATGGGTGAACACTTGCCTGAGATCGTTGTTACGAGTCTTTGAAGCGTTTGTTAATTCTTATTATTTTAGCAGAAGATTAGGAGGCATCAATGGGGGAAAAAAATAAAAACCATCCAAGAGATCTGAGAGGCTGGCTGGAACTATTAAAAGAGAAAGACGACCTTCGAGTGGTTGACGAAAAGGTCACTCCCGATGGAGAGATCCAGGAGATCGGCCGCCAAATGACGCTTCGGGAGGGACAGTCAGTGCTGTTCACCAACATTGAAGGCCATGAGGACACCTGGTGTTCAAAACTATCCATCGGCAGCTTGAATACATTCGGGAAGCTGGCCATGGCCATGGGGCTGCCACGGGATAGCTCCAAACCGGATATGGTTGCCAGGTTAAGGGAAACATTGCGAAACTACGTACAACCGGAGATAGTAGAGACCAGCCCCATGAAAAACAATGTTATCAAAGAGGGGATCGACATTGGAAAACTCCCGGCTCCGCGTTGGCATCCGAAGTCTGAACGCTATATCAATTCATGGTTTGGTGCGGTGACCAAAGATCCGGACACCGGCGATTACAACATGAGCTGTTATGGCGGTCATATTGTCGATGAAAATACCATTGCATCTTTCTTTGCCAGACAAAAGGATTGGGGGCAGCACTTCACCAAATATTGTGATAGGGGCGAGGACATGCCCATTGCGTTTTGCTACGGATTAGATCCGGCCTATATGATCCCCGCAGCAGTTTCGTGGGGACATGGTGGCTGCAAGTGGGGCGAATTTGAATGGATCGGCTCCATCATGGGAGAACCGGTGCCCCTGATAAAGTGTGAGACTATCGACCTTTATGTTCCGGCCATGGCAGAGATCGTCTTTGAAGGGCACATGCTATGTGATTCCGCGACCTACGTTCGATATGGAATAACCAAAGACAAAGATTTTGGTAAAGCGTACACCGATCCCAAAATCTCACCGGCTGTAAAAATCGATTGCATAACCCATAGGGACGATCCGATCTTTTCCGGATCAGCCCACGGTTTTACAAGTGCTGGAGGAAATATACAGGAACAGTATATTCCCATGGCGATCGGAAACGAAGCGATTCTGAAAAACCATCTTCAGGATGCGGGTGTTGAATTTGAAGACCTGTCGCTATCTCCTTTCTTTGCGGTAAAGATCAAAAAAATGTTTGAAGGGCACCCTCTCCTAGTGGCCCACACTTTGCTCGGACATAAGTCGTCGACCCGGCCTTGGAAAATGGTGGTGATCGTTGACGACGATGTGGATCTAACTAACCCGGCCGAAGTCATTGGCGCTATCGATATTAACGTCGATCCGGCCAGAGACGTTCACATCATAACGATGAACAATGCGTATATTGATTCTGCCATTAGATACTCGGACATGTATGAATCCGGCGCACAGCTCGGGAGCAAGATGATAATCGATGCAACGCTCAAATGGGCCCGGCATCCCAAAAGTAAGGAATGGGGAGCTGACAAAGGAATTATCACAAAACGCGCCAGAACCAGCCCGCACGAGCCGGTGCCGCAAACGGAGGTTGAAAAAGTAAAACGGAAATGGTCCGACTATGGCTTCGGGGAATATTAACCCTACAACGAATAAAGAATTGATGTCTTTTTCAATTTTGAGCCGTATATAACCGTTCCTGTTCGATCGGTAATAAAAAAGGGCAGGTCTAAATTCCTTTAAAATCTGAAACCATCTGATATTTCAGGCTAAAGGGCTTTTTCGAAACCCGGATAGACACATTTAATTCAAAGGAGAATGACTATGTCAAAATCAGAAGAAGTTCAGGATAAAACGGAAAAGGTCCAAATTACTGTTACCAGGGATACTATAGCTAAATTGGTTGAGATGCAACATGAGAAGTTTTCGAAAGTCGAGCTTTCAGAACAGGGCCAAATGATGACGGCCCTGGCCTATTGTCATGGTGCCAAGGCGCTTCTCTCAGGAATGAGTAAAGAGAAGGCAAAGGAAGCTATGTATAAAGGAGTGTACGATTATTACTATATGGAGGGGAGAAAAGCCGCTGAAAGCCTCGGGGACAAACCCAAGGACTTGAAAGCTATGATGGAATACAAGGGTAAACAGATGGCCAGAGCTCCTTTTATACCACCAGGGGAAACCATTGTAGATCAGGAAACCGAGAAAGTTCTTAGTGGAATCAAGTATTGCCCCTTTGCAATTGGCCTTAGAAAACTTGCAGAGTTCTTACCGGAATGGCTAGACCAGGACACATTGGAGGTTGCAATATGCCGCTGTGATGCGCTTGACA
>JAFDDL010000545.1 GCA_019310865.1 Deltaproteobacteria bacterium
TTTTCAAGAATTCCTCAGCGTTACAGGGGCGTAAATCAGTAAAACCGGGTTTCGATGAGGGCGCTTTTGTTGTCGCAAGAGGAATAAAACCCATAAAATAAAAAAAGGGATTGAAATGAACGATAAATTTGATGCCTTTGTCGAGGATCTTCAGAACGAAATATTTAACGAAGCAAAAGAGGCGTTTGGTGAAGCAGGTTTTGAGCGATGGCGAAATCCAAAATACAACGGCCGGATGCAAAATTGTGATGCCTATGCGCGCGTTAAAGGGAAATGCGGTGATACCATGGAAATTTATTTAAAATTTTCAGGAGACCGTGTTCAATCTGCATCATACGTTACTGACGGTTGCGCCTCAAGTTCAATTTGTGGATCTTTTACATCAGAGATGGCTACCGGAAAAGATTTTGATGAATTGACGGGAATTACAGGAGAATCGGTACTGAAAATGATCGGCGGATTCCCTGAAGAAGATAAACACTGTGCTTTTCTTGCAGCAGAAACGCTTCAGGAAGCTCTTCGATGGTACATGGTTCGTGTAGCAAAAAAAAAATGAACTAAAATGCTTCACGGGATACCGCCCCGGCTCTCAAGGAAACTGGAATTCCATCCCGAAGAAGTGCAGTCGCTGGTGTTACGATAGAGAACAGCGCTAAGGGTTCGCTTTCCTGCGCGAGCCCTAAGATATGATGACCTGCAGCGCCTTTATTGGCAATTATTCTAAAGAAGATTTCTAAAAAATTCGAACTTGTGAAATAGTGTGGATCCAAACCGGTCAACTGATTCGCATAACCATTGAAATTTCCAAATAAAATTGTCCCATGACAAAGTGGCATGCTTAATGCATTCAATACAATGAAGACAGAGACAGAAAAATGCATAACTTATGGCAACAATACCTGGGTGAGTCGGGAAATTTTCAATGCGGTGATACAGGCCCTGAAACGGCCGCTTGTTTTTCATGAACCCATGAGAGCGGCGTCTTAAAAAAAAGCGGTCAGACGGTTACAACCGGCGGTTAACCTAATAGGGAAAGGATAAGGATATGATGTTTCATAAAGCAGAATATATGTGCAAAAATTGCGGTTATGGCGCTTCCAGGCGGTTTGTTGACGATATTTGTCCAAAGTGCGGGTTAACCGATTGGAGATGCGGGATATGCGGCTTTATCGTAACTGCCACAGTGCACTGTAAGAAATGTCCGGAATGCGGCGGACCGAAATTGAATTTAACAAATATCACCGCATACATCCCTGATTGGGTGAACGATAGTCATTATCGTGATTTAGAAGAAGCATTACAACGAGGTATCAACATCCCCAAAGCCGAATCATTTTAAAAGAATGTAAAGATGGCTGTCGACTTGTCCAAATTTCATTTGCTTTTCAATGATTTTTCGCATAGTGTCTTTCAAATGAAGATTTTTCGGGGTTTGCTTCCGAAAAGTAACCGTTTAAATTATGCCATAATAATAATCTAAAAAGAAGGAGGACATTCATGTTTTGTTATCAATGTCAGGAAACAGCCAAGAACGAGGGCTGTACGGTTAAGGGTATGTGCGGCAAACCGGAGGAAACCGCAAACCTTCAGGACCTGTTGATCTACGTACTGAGAGGAATTTCCGTCTACAGCGAAAAAGCGGGAGAGCTCGGAATTTCCAATAGGGAGAATGGGCTGTTTTCGGCCCAGGCCCTTTTCACCACCATCACCAACGCCAACTGGGACAATGACCGTTTTGCTGAACTTGTAAAAGAAGCGTTGGTACGAAGAGAAGCGCTTAAAGCAAAAGTTCTGGCAGCCTATAAGGAAAAATACGGCAAAGATTTCGACGAGCCATTGCACCATTCAGCCACCTGGATTGCAGATGACGTGGCTGCGTTTCATGAAAAAGCCAAATCGGTCGGTGTTCTTTCCACGGAAGATGAAGATGTCCGTTCCCTGCGGGAACTTTTAATCATCGGCCTGAAGGGGATTGCCGCCTATGCGGATCATTCCGCCATCCTTGGGTTTGAAAAAGATGAAATCTATAATTTCATAATGGAAGCTCTGGCCTCGACCACCAAAGACCTGCCCGTTGATGAGATGATCGGCCTGGTCATGAAAGCCGGTGAGGTTGCGGTAACCACCATGGCTACCCTGGATGAGGCCAACACCTCTGCCTACGGCCATCCTGAAATTACCGAGGTGAATATCGGTGTCGGCAGCAATCCCGGTATTCTGATCAGCGGACACGACCTGAAAGATATGGAAGAGCTGCTGAAACAGACCGAAGGCACTGGTGTGGATGTATACACCCACGGTGAAATGCTCCCGGCCAATTACTATCCGGCTTTTAAGAAGTATGATCATTTAGTAGGCAACTACGGGGGTTCCTGGTGGCACCAGAACAAGGAATTCGAATCCTTCAACGGTCCAATTCTGATGACCACCAACTGTATTATTCCCATTAAAAAGAAGAATACCTATCAGAGTCGGATTTTTACCACCGGAATGACAGGTTATCCGGATGTGAAACATATTCCGGATCGGCCGGCGGGCGGTTCCAAGGATTTTTCGGAAATCATCGAACTGGCAAAAAAATGTGACTTGCCGGAAGAGATCGAAACCGGGAAAATTGTCGGCGGGTTTGCCCACCACCAGGTGCTGGCATTGGCCGACAAGGTGGTGGATGCCGTAAAATCAGGCGCCATTAAACGTTTCGTAGTCATGGCCGGTTGTGACGGGCGTCAGAAATCCAGAAACTATTTTACCGAAGTGGCAGAGGCGCTTCCCAAAGATGCCGTCATTTTAACCGCCGGATGCGCCAAATTTCGTTACAACAAGCTGGATCTGGGTGATATCGGCGGTATCCCGCGAATTCTTGATGCCGGCCAGTGCAACGACTCCTACTCATTGGCGGTCATCGCCTTGAAGCTGAAAGAGGTGTTTGAGCTGGACGATATTAATGATCTACCGATCTCCTTTGATATCGGATGGTACGAGCAAAAAGCCGTTGCGGTCCTGCTGGCCCTGCTTTTTCTGGGTGTCAAGGGTATCCGCCTGGGTCCGACCCTTCCGGCATTTGTCTCTCCAAATGTATTGAAGGTACTGGTTGAAAAGTTTGACATTAAACCGATCGGTGAAGTGCAGGCGGATGTGGATGCCATGATGGCCGGGGCTTAATTTCAAACCAGTCAATATTCACAATTTGTCGATCATTGCCCTTGATTAACATTAGCCCCTCTTGCTATATGAATGAGGGGCTAAATATTTTTTCCGGCAGCAAATTGCCGACAAAGACAGATTCAACCACAGGCTTGGAGTATTTTTTTTTATGGCAATTTATCGCTACGGGGATAGAATTCCACGAATAG
>JAFDDL010000546.1 GCA_019310865.1 Deltaproteobacteria bacterium
TGCCGTCGGCATACCCGAGGTTGATGGTTTCGCTAAAGGCGAGTGACAACTCCTGCATATAGGGCTGGGCGGTTTCCCGCACCTCGGATCGGCTGGCCATGCTCAGGCCCAGTTCAAGAATTTTAAAGGTTAGACGGTATCGGTTGCCGTCCCCTTTTTCGACATAGCCCAGTTCCCGTAAGGTGGCCAGAAACCGATGACTGCTGGCCCGGTTGGTTTCCAGATGGTTTGCAACTTGCGTCACGGTCACGTCTTCCTGGTCGGCCAGAAATTCGAGCACTTTTATTCCCTTGGCCAGACTGCTGATGAAAAAATATTTTTCGCCCTTTGCCGGCATGTTTCCCCCATTCTTTGTGGCGGTATATTTAGGATGCTGGTATAAAAAATTGGTTGCCACTCGTATTTTGACGTCTGGAAGATAAAATTTTTTGGGGTGATCTGTCAAGAAAATTTAAGAAAAATGTTCGCATAGTGTGTAAAAAAACCGATTAATGTGACAAAATATACGCGGCGTGCTCGTTGATATATCATGAGTATGTATAATTTAATATAATGATATCAAAATTGTACGTAGTGATATTGTTTCTTTTTATCAATAAATGAATCCTTAATATATAATGATAAAATTGCAAGCAATCTGAACAGCATGTTGCGCCCACAGCATCAAAGATATCACATTTACCAAACAAATGTAACATATAGAGATCTGGAATTGGGTATACGCTACATTGAGTTTGGACAATTGAACTTGAAAAGTGATCAGTGTTATTTTACATTAAGGGTATCGAAAGCGATAACGTAAGAAAGGGGGAAATATGAATACGGTGACGGTATCCTCAAAATACCAGATTGTTATTCCAAAGCAAGTTCGAGAAAGTGCAAATATTAAGCCGGGTACCAAGATTCAGATGGTTGAGGTTGATGGTGTCATCCAACTGGTGCCGGTAAAACCAATCCAGGAGATGAAGGGCCATTTTAAAGGGCGTGAGATTGAATATAGCAGGGAGAAAAAGGATCGATTATGAATATCGTCGATACGTCCGGCTGGCTTGCTTTTTTCAATGGAGAAAGCAATGCCGATATCTTTTCCGAGCCGATTGGAAATACCGATAGTCTGATTGTTCCGACAATATGCATTTATGAAGTCTTTAAATTCGTCAAACTCAAAAACGGTGAATCGGAAGCGGTTAAAATTATAGCCCATATGAAACTGGGAAACGTTCTTCCGGTGACGGAAAATATCGCGTTGGAAGCAGCGAACATATCTATAAAGCATAAGCTGGCAGTGACCGACAGCCTTATCTATGCAGGGGCTCAGATAAAAAAAGCTGTTGTCTGGACGCAAGACATCGATTTTGAAGGGCTTCCCGGAGTCAACTATTATCCAAAAGGTGGATAGCGGTTTGTCCTTTTTACTTCCTTGTGCTGGGCATGGTATCTCGCAGCAATCGCCATAGCCCCCGGTCAAAATAGCCATGGTTCACTATTTGGCCCTTATCATCAAGTTTCGCTGAAGAGCCGGTGCGGGTTACCACCAACCCCAGGCTAGGCACCACATAAACGCGGCGCTCGGACGTTCCCATGGCGGCGATCATATCTCCCGGCGCGTCCGGTACGAACTTGCCGGTCTCAACGCCCTTCTTGGAGCGACCCCATTCAAAGCCTTCGGGGTTGTTCAACCACCAGAGCAGACCATAGGCCGGATTGTGGGGTTGTGAGGGGGACAATGCCTGTTCCAGATAGGCTTGGCTGACAATTTGTCTGCCGTTCCAGGTCCCCCCGGCCTGAATCATCAGGCCGAATCGGGCCAGATCCCGGGCCGTGGTGACCAAGCCGTTCATATTCCATTGGCGGAAAAATTCGCTGCGGACAATCCACTCTGTTTGCGCCATGCCCAAGGGCCCGGTCAACCATTCGCGGGTAAACTCATTCGGCAGTTTGCCCGTGGCGACCTGGATGACCTCATTAACAAGCGAATAGGCTTTGTTGATATATTTCCAATCCTCACCGGCAGGAAATTCGTATTCCAGCTTTTCAGTGATCCCGGAACTCATGGCCAGCAGGTGGCGCACTTTAATGGCAGCCTCCTGTCCAGGCGTTGCCTTGGACCACCCGGGTCCCAGGTAGGTGGACACCGGTGCATCGAGATCCAGCAGTTTCTTGTCACAAGCGATACCGGCAAGGATGGAGATAATACTTTTTTGTGTAGAGGCCACATCCTCGCGCGCCCAGCCGTCCGGCGTCCGGCCGTGGAACCAGATGTCCTCGTAGTAAGCACCATACCATACCAGCGGGTTTTTAAGCTCCCATTTCCGCTCGGCCAGAATTCGTCCATTTTTAATAATCACCAATCCGGAGGAATTATGGGCGCGTGCATACTCGAATACTCGCTCCAGAGCTTGCGGATCCCATCCCTCGTTTTCAGGGCTCGTTCGCTCCCAGTTTCCTTCCTCGGCAGTGACGGGCGGGTAATAGAACACTTGATTCGTATCGCGTGCATCGCTGTTTAAAAAGGAATAGCTGCAGCCCCCGAGTATTAAAATAGCGATACTATTCATCAGAGCACCTGCGCCTTGAATGATTCGTTTCATTTTTTACCGCTACGCATAAAATCTACGCTTTCCTGACGATACTGTTGGCGGTTGTAAGACTTTCCGACATCCAAACGAGTTCGCCGGTGGGCGCGTAATGTTTCCAGGTTCGCTGAAAAATGGGGGTACCGTCAGGCAGACTTAAGAACATTGAGGCTTGCGCATCGCATAGCCAAGGATAGATGGTCTCGATACTAGTTATCGTCTTTGGGATGCCCAAGGACTTTTTAATTTTTCCGATCTCTTCCAAAACCACAAAATCCGTCTGACCGTCCGGTGCGATTTTATCGTAAAGAATAGCCGGTACGTAAACATTGGTTAGTCGCCGGCGCCAAGTTTCTTTTTTGGAAATCCAAAGTCGTTGCATGTGAAATATGCGACCGTCTCTGAAAACACCAGGCTTCCCTTCGAAAAGCAGCTTAATTCTGCGGGGTGGTACGATCCATTCCGAAGAGATCAACTGGCGGGTCAAGGTCTCCAACCGTTTCATTTCATCATGATAGGACCGTGAATGGGATGTGATGACCCGGTCAAGATCCTGGCAGACGAAAATACCCCGGCGTTGTTTTTTGGTAATCAGGCCTGCTTCCTGCAAAAGGGCCAGGGCCTTGCGTACCGTAATTTGGGAAACACCATATTCCTTGTGAAGTTCAATAATGGTTGGGATGCGCTCCCCGGGCAGACGGTCTCCGAGGTCGATTTCATTTTTAAGCTCTAAATAGAACTGAAAAAACAAGGGGATATGACCATCTTTAATTGTC
>JAFDDL010000547.1 GCA_019310865.1 Deltaproteobacteria bacterium
TTATAAAAGATCGGTATTTTTGGAAATACTTATTTTTCATTACCATCACCTTGTTTGTCCGGTTCACCTTCTTTCATTTTCTTTTTACATTCCCGAAGTATGGCATCCGGGTTCTGGGGGAAGGCGCCAAGATTGGCACTATATACGGGATCCTCAATCCCGTGCTTATTATTTTTCTGGTTCCCCTTGTCGCTGCAATGACAAAAAAAGTCAGCACATATCGAATGCTGATTATCGGTACTGCAATTTCATCCCTATCGGTTTTTATCGCAGTGATTCCCGGTTCCTTTTTTTCGTCGTTGACAAATTCAGTGCTGGGGGAGCTCGTCTTTGTCAAATGGCTTGGTCTTGCACAAAATATGCAGGCGCTGATGGCAAGCCCGCCCTCTGATTTCTACTGGCCGCTATTCATTTTTTTAATTGTTTGGACGGTTGGGGAAGCCACCTGGTATCCCAAAATCATACAGTTAATGACGCAACTTGCACCAAAAGGGAATGAGGGAACCTATATCGCATTTGTGGCGCTTCCGACGTTTATTTCCACATTGCTTGTCGGCCCCATGTCTGGGCTTCTTTTAAAGACCTATACACCTTTGACTGAAATCGTTGACGCCGCCGGAAAAACCATTCAAGTCGTTGGTGATTTGTCCCATCACTATATGGTCTGGGTTTGGATAGGGGGGATTGCGGTTTTTACGCCTATCTGCCTGATTATTTTCAGGAATGTCTATTATTCCATGAAAGAAGAGCAATCCAAGAGAGAAGGACAAACCGAGATGTTCGTTCCGGCATAAACTGTGTGGTTTCTATTCTTGAGTATAAACGTAAGGGTTCGCTTTCCTGCGCGAGCCCTAAGTTGATCCATAAACCACCACCAACTTTTTTAAGGAGGGCCCCATGCAGAAAAAACACCTGAATCCATCAACAACCCTTTCACGAATCGCCCATTTCATTGCATTAGTATTGTTTTGCACCGCTTTTGTTCTGGGTACGAGCATTATTGCCACAAGCGCCGAACCGGCGGGAGAAAAGGAGGCGGCCGACGAATCGGACTACATCCTTGAGGATACGGTGGTAACCGCTACCAAGACCGGTGAAACCCTGCTTCAGGAAACGCCCATAGCCATTTCCGTGTTTGGCGAGGAGCTGATCAAGACCACTGTCTCATTTAGATTAGATGACCTCGCGGCCTTCAGCCCAAACGTGACGATCTCTGATAACATGTATTTTATTCGGGGCATCGGCAACCAGAGAGACTGGGCCACTGTGGAGGCGCAAGTCTCTGTTTATGTGGACGGCGTGTTTCTGCCGCGCGGATTGGGATCCCAAACCGATCTGTTTGATGTTGAACGGGTGGAGATACTTCGGGGTCCCCAGGGGACCCTCTACGGCAAAAATTCAACAGGCGGGTCCATCAATATCATCACCAAGAGACCTACTGGCGAGCTGGAAGGGACAGCCGCCTTGGAAGTGGGCAACTATGAAAAAATGCGTTTTGACGGCACCATCTCCGGGCCTATCGTAGAAAACAAACTCAACGGGCGCTTTACAGTCAAAGCAGAAACCGGCGAGGGGTATTTTGATATCCTGCGGGGCCCCGCCGATCAAGACAGGGAGGCGATAGCATTGCGCGGTGCCCTTGACTTTAAGATTAGCGACACCACCAGTTTGCTCCTGAGGGCGGATTACGAGGATCAAGAATCAAAGCCGGGCTCGCTTGGCAGAGTAATAGATGGGACCGGCAGTTATATGGAGGCTGTTGGTTATGTCGCCCCGACTGGTTTCTACGAGCTTACGAATGACGTGGATGGCTACCTGAAAATCGATCAGTGGGGGGTATCAGCTGACCTTCTCATGGAGTTGTCCTTCGGAACCCTGAGGTCCTTGACAGCATACCGTCACTATTTGGGGGAAGATCTAGAGGAATTCGACATGACGGAAGTCGTCGGTTTTTATGGTTGGGAAAAGGAGACGCACGACTTTTTTAGCCAGGAAATCCAACTGAACGGATCATCCGGCCGTTTAGACTGGCTCGTCGGGGCGCATTATTTTTATCATGATGAACTCGCTGATGTTTGGTTTCTCATGCCCCCTTTCTATGGTCCCTTTCAGTTCTGGATGGATGGGGAGTATGTAATGAAAACTTATGCCGGTTTTGCAACCATTGCCTATCGGCTGACCGATCGGTTCAAAGTTGAGGTCGGCGGACGTTACTCATATATCAAAAAGACAATGGATCACAAGGACAACTATGCATCACCCGGGGGGCGCTTATTAGATAATGGCAGCTGGGACGGGTTTACCCCCAAGATCGTGGCCGAGTATCAAATGACGGATGATGCCATGATCTATGGCACAATCGCCCAAGGGTTCCGGGCCGGAACCTTGGATCCCATTAATCCCCAGGCGGGGCTTTCCGGAAACGTTGATGAGGAAACAGTCTGGAATTATGAAATAGGTGTTAAGTCTGATTGGCTGAACAAACGCTTGCGTGTAAATG
Source organism: Deltaproteobacteria bacterium (assembly GCA_019310865.1). The sequence goes on from JAFDDL010000547.1 coordinate 2,501, forward strand.
CAACCGTTTTTTATATGGATTACCAAGATATGGTGATGGACTATTTCACCGTAATTGAGACCGGCATAGCAAATGTTGTCAGCAATGCGGCCGAGTCGGAAATCTCGGGCTTTGAGCTGGAGGTACTGGCAAGGCCGGCAAAGGCGCTTACACTCAACCTAAACGTCGGGTATCTCGACTCCGAAATGACAGATTTTCGGAACGCCTTAGACCCTTCGGGCAATCCGCTCGATGCTTCCGGGAATCGACTGGCGTTGGTACCGGAATGGTCTTATAGCCTCGGGGCCCAGTATGTGTTCAATCTGGGAGATTCAGGGTTTTTGACGGTACGCGGTGACCTGACCTACAGGGGCGAGCAGTTCTCTGACGTGGCAAATGAAGCGAAATATGAGCTTGATTCCCTCACCCTGGTTAACGCGTTTGCGAGGTATGAGACGGCCGATGCCCGTTGGAGTCTCGATTTGTATGGGAGAAATTTGGTTGATGAAGAGTACTATACCAATAAATATGAAGGCCCGCTTGGGGGTGATTTAGGTTCTGTGGGTGCGCCGGTAACTTACGGCGCTCGGTTAACCTATAATTTTTAATAATCTGATCCCCGGGAACCAATCCCGGGGAAAAATAAATGATAAAATTATTTTTACAAGAAATCTTTCATAAAAAGAACAGGTTATAAGCAGGAAGAAACAGGGCTTTTAATTGTCGTTGGGGGAAAATCATATTGCCGTTGATCAGCGGGCTCATTGCTGATATAAATCCAAATTCTCAGATATCTCTCTGTGAGGAGTATCTTTACAGCGATTCTGATTAGAAATGCAAGAGCGTTAAGGTTGCTGCCTTAGGGTTATTT
>JAFDDL010000548.1 GCA_019310865.1 Deltaproteobacteria bacterium
CTATCTCCTCCTCTGGGCCTCATTGATGATCATCTTTATCACCAGGATTCCGGCCGCCGGCAGCTATGAGCCGTTTGGTACACTTTTCGGACAGAAGGGAATCGGGGTTCAGTGGTACCTGCTGTCAATTGCCATTCTGGGCTCTTTTGTTATCCCGAGATTCTGGTGCCGTTTGTTCTGCCCCGTGGGGTTATTTTTAATTTATCTGGTGAATGCCAGGAAAGGCGTTCTGAATTGGGTCAAAAAACAGACAACGAAAAACCGATTATCAGCACAGTTATCGCCCTTGGACTGATAGCTGGGATGCTGGCGGTTATTGTTTATTACTTCGTCGCGCTGATTAAAATGTGGAGGTATATATGAGAGAAAAAAAGAACATACTCGATCGTCGTCAATTCTTGAAAGTGGGACCGGCAAGTGCGCTCCTCGCCGGACTAGTCACCACAGGGGCTGCCAAGGAGGCATTAGCTGAGAAAGCGGCGCGGGAATTGACCCAGGCGATCGTGCGGGAGCATGACGATTTTCCTGTTCCGGTGCGAGACGATTATCAGCCGATGCCTCACTATAAAAATATTTTTGGGCCTGCTGTTACGGGTCGTTATTTAATGGCCGCCGGAAAATCCATTCCGGAAGATGTGCTCGCAACCGGCGATAGTTTTTTGAAGAAATGGAACTACCATTTCGATCCGGACAAGCCCGGCCATGACCAACTTAGCAAGGCCATGTGCGGAGGCGCATGGGCGCTCATCAACAAGGTTGCCGGACCCTCCGGTGCCGCCATCAGCGATTATGGTCTGCTCCGTTGGACACAGCCGGAAGACAAGCCACCCATGTCTTTTGCGGACCACAATTTTGTGCACAAGGAAAAGTACCAGTTCAAGTCCAGAGAGTTTGCATCGGCGGCCATCAAACGTGCGGCCAGGCTATATGGAGCCGATCTGGTGGGCATCGCCAGGCGCGACACGCGGTGGGACTACAGCGAGTTTATTAACCCGGCGCCGCCCATGGCGCGTGAGATGTTTCCCCCGCCGCCCACTCCGGGGAGTGTACCCAAGATCATGGAGATGATGCAAAACTGGGGGCCAAAGGACTGGTTTTTCGGCTGGGACCGATTCCCTTTCAAACCCAAAACCGTCATTGTTGTTGGTTTCGAAATGGACTACGAAGGCATTTCCGCTTCGCCCACGGAGGTTTCCAGTGCCGCGGTTGCCGATCGCTATTCCGAAATGGTCAAGGTCGCTTACCAGCTCTCGGTCTTTCTAAAGCAGCTTGGCTACAATGCCGTTCCCTGCGGTAACGATACGGCTTTGAGCATCCCCTATGCTGTGGCCGCCGGGCTTGGCGAGACCGGCCGCAACGGACTGCTCATCAACTACAAATACGGTCCGCGGATTCGACTGGCAAAAGTTTACACCAATCTGGACTTTGTGGCGTATGACAAGCCAAAAACCTTCGGCGTGAAGGATTTTTGCCGCAACTGCATGCGATGTGCCGACTCCTGTCCGAGCAAAGCCATCAGCTTCGATGAAGACCCTTCGTTCGAGCCGACCCATGATGATAAAGACCCCTTTTACAACAATAAGGGTGCTCTGAAATGGTATGTCAATTGCCGAAAATGCTTCCAGTTCTGGGAAAAGATCGGAACGGACTGTTCTAACTGTATCGCCAGTTGCCCATACAACAAACCCGATTTCTGGCACCACCGAATTGTCCGAAAGATGGGCAAAATCGAAATCGATGCCCTGCACTCATTCCTTCGGGAAATGGATATCGTTTTCGGTTATGGTAATACATTCGACCAAAAGGCAATTGGAAGGTTTTTCGAAAACCGCAAAGACAGGATTTATGACGGAGGGTTATCATAATGGATGTTTTCACCGGAAATGAAATATTGTTCCTCATCACGGGGGCATTGATTGTTGTTTTTGCCTGGGTCCTGGCTTGGCTTAGAAAAAAGTATGAAATAAAGTGGTATGCCTGGGTAGTGGCGATTCTGGGTTGTTTTCAGGTCCTCTTTGCCATGCAATGGGCAGTGAGCAGCATTTTGGAGGGGGAAGCCCAGGCAGCCAATATGGGACTTTTGATTTTCGGCCTCCCCGGGCTCTTGTTGATGGGAGTCGCAAGCAAGATCGTCATGAAGGGGGTCAAGTAATAAGCCCAACCACCCTGACAAATTTATAGATGGAGATGAGTAATGAACTACCTGGTTATGAAATATTTGTTTTGGACGGCCATGAGTTACGGTCTGCAACTGTTCTTTTCCATCGTCCAGTTGCTTCTCAGCTTGTATTTAATCGTATCGGGGGCCCTTTGCATTGCCGGCCAAGGACAGGATCGCAAATGGCTCCAACGCTTAGGGTTGGGCACGGATTATTTGCCTGAAAGCAGGCGACTGGTTGGATGTTTGAAAATTGCTCTGGGCATTGCCATGCTCCTGCCGATTTCCTTAGGAGCGCCTTTCTGGTTCACATCAATAGCATGCCTGGCAGCTTTTTTATTCATCTTCTACATGGCGAGACAAAAGACACCGTCGAGTGAGCGCCCTGGAAAACGAGCACGTTATGCGGTGTGCCTTGCGGCGATTTTTATTTTCGGGCTGACGGTCTATGAAGGCAAAGATCTAATTGTAACCACCAAGGTCGTTTTCAAAAAGGCCATGGTTTATCGGACCTCGGAAAAGTCCTGGCAACAGGAGCATAACCCGAATACGCCAAAAGTGGGAGCAATGGCTGCAGATTTCGAGCTGTTTGATCCCAGCGGAAAAAAGCGTTTTCGCCTTTCGGAATTTCAGGGGAAAAGACCGGTTGTCCTGATATTCGGGAGCTACACCTGACCGCCGTTCTCTGAAGAAACCGTGCGTTTCAAAAAACTATATGCCAAATACCATACCGAAGTTGAATTTGCGACCATTTATATCAGAGAGGCACACCCCACAGACAGGTGGTGGCTTGCTGAAACAAAGATCATGGGACTCGTGGGACGCATTTTAAATCCCTACGTGTCGTTCAACACCAAAAGCCCGGCCACAATGCAAGAACGTCGCCAAGTGGCCGGGGCATGCAAACAGGCACTTTTAGGCGACATCCCCATTTATGTCGATGAAATGGACGACAAAATCGATTTGGCCTACGTGGGCTGGCCGACACGCGTCTACTTTGTCGGTTTGGATGGCCGGATTGTGTACGACAGCGGAATGGGACCCTTTGGTCTGAACGCGGAAGCCCTTGACAAAAACATTACAGCCTACCTATCCAAACACTGAAAGCAACAACTGAGGATTATCGATATTCAAGGCAAATCCTCTTCGAGGGAATCGGCCAAAAGGGGCAACGGAAAT
>JAFDDL010000549.1 GCA_019310865.1 Deltaproteobacteria bacterium
TGACGATATCGATATTGTTATGGAATCCGGGCTCTTCATGCAAAAGGCGGGCATCGATGTCGTTACGGCCATAAGTGTCATCCGCTGGCTGATGGAGCTTTACGAAAAGGGGTTGATAACCGAAAAGGATACCGATGGCGTTGCCATGAAATGGGGAAGCCGGGATGCCATCATGTCCATGCTGGAAAAGATGAGCGAGCGCAAGGGAGTCGGCAATGTGCTGGCAGATGGGTTGGCAGCAGCGGCTGAGCACTTCGGCAAAGACACCGAGCAGTATGCATACCATTCCAAGGGCTTGGCTCTATATGCCGTTCCCACCCCGAATCTGCTGGCGCCGTTTAAAGACCTGGCCCTTGCATCGGTTGCCGGCTCAAGAGGAGATACCCTCCAGATACAGCTTTCCTTTGAACATTACGAAGGGCTAAAAGAGGCGTCGAAACCTTACGACGCATCGTCTGCATCACGGCTGGGAAAGGCCCTTCGAATGGATATCGGAGACAAGGAAATCTCCGAGAAAACATTTGACTATCGAGCCTACGAGGGAACCCCTGAAGTGATGATATACGCTGATGAAGAGGTTATCATAAATGACTGCCTCAGCACCTGCAAACTCAGGGGATTTCACCTGCCTTACCCATTTTCGGAAAGATACCAGGCGGAGCTCTTTTCAGCCGGGCTTGGCCGGGAGGTCAGCGCGGACAAGCTGTTTGCGGTTGCCGGACGGGTAAAGAACCTGGAACGGGCATTTTGTGCACGGCGAGGGATGACGCGCGAAACGGATTCGCTTGGGGAACAGTTTTTCAAGGAAATCAAATCCGGAAGCAACAAGGGAATATCGCTGTCGTATGATCAACTCGAAAAAATGAAAGACAGGTATTACGAACTGAAGGGGTGGGACATAAAAACAGGCATCCCCACCCGGGAAACATTGGAAAAATCAGGACTAAAAGACGTCGCGGATGACCTGGAGAAAGAAGACAAGCTACCGTGAAGAGGGAGGCGCAAGATGACAATCGAAAAAGAAGTGTTCCATCTCTATCCCGAGATTGACAGGGAATATGGATTATCCACTGCATGGAAAGTCGATGATACGATCTATATGTCCGGCATCACGGCCCTTAACGAAAATGGCGAGGTTGTGGGGGTCGATGATATGGGCAAACAGTTCCGGCGGATTTATACCCGGATTCGTCAGGTTTTGGAACACTTCGGTGCGACACTTGAAAATATCGTGGAGCAAACGGTTTTCGTAACAGACATCAGCAGGGTGGGTGAAGGGATCGCGGTTATTAAAGAGCTGTGGGGGGCAAATGAATATCCGCCTGCCGTCGGTGTGGAAGTGAAGCGTCTGGCATCTCCGGAAATGCTGGTGGAAATTAAAGTTACAGCTCGGGTGTAGATTTTCTTCTCCCGCAACAAGAAGTGATTAAAAATAAGCGTGTAGCTTTCGCTAATAATTGCCAGGAGGTAGCGACGTGGAACTCGAAACCGTATTATACAAGACAAATGAGGGCGTGGCGGAAATCAGTTTCAACCGGCCGCATGTCCTAAATGCGCAAAACCGGCAACTGGTCAAGGATTTTATCACGGCGCTGAAAGCATCGGAAAACGATCCGGAGGTCAAGGTGGTAATCGTTAAAGGAGAAGGTCGGGCCTTTTGCTCCGGCGACGACCTTTCTGAAGAGTATGAGGACGTTACCACAACCGCCCAGGCCTTGGCGGAAATCAGCCGGTTGCAGGAAATCACCCGGATCATACTGAAAATGCCGAAACCCGTCATCGCTGCGGTTCACGGATATGCTCTGGGCGCCGGCTGTGAGTGGTGCCTGAACTGTGACATCCGAATAGCCGCCCAAGGGACGAAATTCGGGTTTCCGGAGACCGGGGTGGGATTTACCGTGACCAACGCCGGCACGAAGCTGTTGCCCTTGCTGGTGGGCCTCGGCAAGGCCAAAGAACTGGTCTTTACAGGGAATAAAATTGATGCTGTGGAAGCCGAAAAGTTGGGCTTGGTCAACAAGGTGGTACTGCAGGAAGACCTGCTAAAAGAAGCCTATGCGCTTGCCGAGCGGATAAAAGAAAAATCCCAGCTGTCCATAGCGCTTTCAAAACATGCCCTGCACAGCGGTCTTACCGCAGGATTCGATGAGACGCTTGAAAGGGAAGCACGGGATGCACTTCTGGCCTTTCAAAGCCCGGAAACATCGCAGCGGGCAAAAAAAGCTCTAAAAAAAACCAAGAAATAAGTGAAAGGAAAGCCCGAGATGGAAAAAGTCAAACTGAAATGGAAAAATATCGGACACCTTCTCGAAGACGCCGTGGCAAAACATGGTGAAAAGCCTTTCCTGATTTTCGAAGGTGAGACACGCTCGTACATTGACATTGAAAAGAAGGTAAACCGGCTGGCAAACGCTCTTGAAAGCCTGGGCATGAAAAAGGGCGATAAGGTGGGGATGATGCTCCCCAATGGCTTCGATTTTCCCATCGCCTGGCTGACCATGGCGAAAACCGGCGCCATCATGGTCCCCATTAATATTGCCTATACGGCCAATGAACTGGCGTATGTCATTAATGATTCAGAAGCCTCTTATCTGATTATTGATCACGATTTCCTGCCGGTACTCGAAGCGGCGCGGAAAGACCTCCAGGGACTCAACGAGGTGATTGTGATTGGAACCGTGGAATCGAGCCATATAGCCTATGAAAAGCTGGTGAGCACTGCGTCGGATCAGTACGCAACCGGCGATATCAATGAGGATGACCTGATAAACATCCAATACACCTCCGGAACGACCGGCTTTCCAAAGGGATGTATGCTGAGCCACAGATATTGGATGCTGATGGCGAAATTCTCGGTCGACTGGATGGGTGGACAAATCAGACCAACCGACGTTCATCTGACAGCACAACCGTTCTACTACATGGATCCGCAGTGGAATGTGGTGTTTTGCATGGCCGAAGGGATCCCGCTGGTCATCATGCCCAAGTTCAGCGTCAGCGAATTTTGGCCAACGGTAAATGCCCACCATGTCACCTATTTTTACCTCATTGGGACCATGCCCAAAATGCTCATGAGCCGGGACCCGGATCGCCTGGAGACGGATCACAAGGTTCGTGTGGTCACCTGTTCCGGTATCGTGCCGCAGCTTCATGAAACTATTGAAAAACGATTTGGATGCACCTGGCGGGAAACCTTCGGAATGACGGAGACCGGCTGGGATACGGCCACCAAACTTTCGGATACTGCCTCTGTAGGTTCCGGGGTCATCGGTAATCCCATTGCTTCCAAAGAAGTACGTGTGGTGGACAGTGAAGATAATGAGGCAGTGGTTTGC
>JAFDDL010000550.1 GCA_019310865.1 Deltaproteobacteria bacterium
TCCGTGAAGCGAAAGATCATGATCGCTTTGCCCTGGGATGAACCCAGATACGCATACATGAAGGCCACGCGCACATCGGCCTTCATCAATGGTAGCAGGACCTCGGAAAGACTTCCCGGCTTGTCTTCGATTTCAGCGGCGATGACCTCATTGACAAAGGCAGGGATTTTCATCTCCATCAGCACCCGTCGGGCTTTGACAACGTCCGACACCATCAGCCGAAGCTGACCGAAGGCGCCGGTATCCACCAGGTTCAGGGCGCGCAGATTGATGCCGGCCTCAGAGAGCTTGTGGGTAACATTGTACAAGCGGTTGGGTGAATTTTCAATTGAGATGACGATCTGTTTCAATATCATGTCGGCCTCCTTTTTAAAAAGTGCTCAGTTCTGAGTGCTAAGTGCTGAGTCGTGAAATTTTGTCGATTTGAATGAGATAATCCTTCACTTAGCACCCATCACTTAGCACTTAGCACTCAGCACTATATTCCGGCTTTGCCGGCTTAGGGCACCAGGATGGGACGTTTTTTTATCTGCCGGTTATGGGTTCGCTCAAATATATCATTGATTTGATCCAGGGGATAGGTCTCGACAAAGGGTGTAATTTTAATTTTGTCATCGAGAACCAGTTTCACAACGGCCGGATAGTATTTCGGGATACATCCCCAATTGCCCCGGGCTGTTGCATGAAACGCCATGAGATTTGACAGCCGGATGTCAACCGAATCCATGGTAAACCCGACAATCTGGAGCGATGCGCCAAAGGTCAGGAGCCCAAAGGCCGTTTTCTGCCCCGCGGCGGTACCGGAGGTTTCAAATATTTTCCATTCCGTTCGACGCATTCCCGATTCTTTCACATAGGCGGACACGGCTTTTCGAAGGTCCTTGAAAGGCATTTCCCCGGCATTGAAGGTGGTGTCCACGAAGGGTGCGATGGCAGCGAGCTTTTCCGAATCCACATCGATGGCAACCACACGCGCCCCGAATGCCTTTGCGATTTGCGCGCCATAGCCGCCGACCCCACCGACACCAATAAAGATCGCCGTGTCCAGTTCGGACAGGCCCGATTCCACAACGGCCTGGTAGGGTGTTGTGACGGCGTCTGCGATGACCGAAAGATCGGAAAGGGAGATGTCGGCAATTCCGGCCGGTTTACCGTCGCTGTCCAGGGGCACCTCGCAGAGCTGGTTGGCCGGTGCGAGAATGTGGGATGCAAACCCGCCCTGAATGTCGTTTCCCGGCATTTTTTGGGCTGAGCAGATGTTGCCCTTGCCCCGGGAGCAGACATCACACTCCCCGCAGGGCATCACCGCCGGTATGAGTACGGCTTTTCCGGCCCATTGGTCGGCCTGGGGCCCGGTTGCCGTGACCATTCCGCTGATCTCATGGCCCAGGGTCAGGGGCAGGGGAGATTTGGTGCGAACACCATCGTAATAAAATCCGAGATCCGTGTGGCAGACGCCGCATCCGGCGACTTCAATCAGAACCTCTCCCGCACCCGGTTCGGGCAGCGGTGATTCCGTGCGTTTCAGGGGCTCATTTAAGGCGATCATCTGCCAGGAAATCATAGGGCTCATTTTATTTGCTCCTTTCTTTTTAGGGTCGTGAACTCAATAGCGTGAATATTTTTTAATAAATCGTCACGGGTTGCATGTCAGACGCCTTTGTATTCAGGCCGTTTGCGACCCAGGGATGACAGTCCCTCCAGGGCATCTGCCGTGGAAAAGATCGCCTTGAGTTGGGATAGCTCCACTTCAATGGCATCCACCACGGGCAGTCCCACCTGTTGATCGATAATGTCGCTTGCCATTCGAAGGGCGATGGGGGCCTTATGTTTGACGGATTTCACAATCCGGTCGGCAATCTCCTCGGAAATACCCGCGGGTGGCGCCCCGGACAGCAAATTGTCAAGATTCTCCCCGGTAAATGCGTTTGCATAGGGTGTAAATTTGGTCGGGTGTTTCACCTCGGGTTGTTGCGCTTTTCTTCCGTCTGCAATCATATCCATGAGAGCTGCATCGACATCCATGGGTGCAACGATCTTGGCGATGATTCCCAGATCCAGTGCATCCTGGGCGCTGATGGGCGCGCCGGTGAAAACGAAATATTTCGCAAGGGCCGGTCCGGTGAACCGTGCCAGTCTGAACATGCCGCCCAGGCCTGGAACGATGCCGATTCCCGTCTCGGGAAAGCCCATGGAAGCTGCCGGCGTGGCGAGAATGTCCTGGCAGGCCAGGGCTAGCTCGCTGCCGCCGCCAAGGGACAGGCCGTCTAATAATGCAATGGTCCGTTTTTTAGAGTTTTCGATTTTAAGCAGCAGCTCGTGTCCTTTTCGGGTAAATGTTTCGATATCAACGATGCGGTCGGACTTGATCTTTTTGACAAAGAAACGAATGTCCGCGCCGGCCACGAAAGCCTTTCCGGCCCCCTGGAACACGATGGCGGAAACGGCCGGGTTCGCTTCGGCCTGGTCAAACTTTTCCGCCAGTTGTGCCACAACCACTTCATTTAGCGAATTCATCGCTTCGGGACGGTTGATGGTGATAAAGGCGATGGGACCCTTGGTCTCCAGATCCACGACCTTGAATTCAAAGGGCCGACCGAATGCCTTTTGTTTTTCGAGGATCTCGGGCATTTTAAAATCCGGGTAGATATTACAAGCGGCGGCAACCAGGGCATGGGTTTTCTCGATGCCGATCCGATTCATGATTTCAAAGGGGCCCTGTATCCATCTCAGGCCGATTTTCGCGCCCCGGTCCGTATCTTCAATAGATGCAACCCCTTCGTCCACCAGGGTTGCAGCAACCCCAAGACAGACTCCCAGAAATCGGTCTGAAACGGCTTCGATTTTCGATTCGTCCACCTCACCGGATAGATCCCAGTTTTCTCCCGATTCCATCTGGGCCCGCAGGGTCTCCGACGTGGCGTAAAAGGGGCCAAGCTCGCGTCCAAGGGTGTCCGCCGAATGGACGGCGATGGGAATACCGGTTACATTCATCAACTCAAAAGCCCCCATCCCGATCTTAAAGGCTTGCTTGGCAGCTGCTTCAATGGTGGCGATGTTCGCCATGTCTTCCGCCAGCATCCGAGCCGCTTCGTTTAAAAACGGTACGAAGAATCGGTTGACGGCGAATCCGGGTGTGTCCTTGACGGCAATGGCCGTTTTGCCGTGTAGTTTGGCGAACAGGTTGGCCTTTGCAACGGTTTCCGGGCTGGTTTCCGCGTGCGGGATTACTTCCAGGAGCCGGTTTTTGGCCGGATGAAAAAAATAATGCAAGCCCACAAACCGATCCGGTCGGGAAGTCTTTTCTGCAAATTCCCGAACATAGAAGCTAGAT
>JAFDDL010000041.1 GCA_019310865.1 Deltaproteobacteria bacterium
CTCTGCCGACTGAGCTACTGGGGATTATGTGGTTTTCGATCGGTCGGTGTGTCCGATCAAAACAGCATTTCTAAATGAGAATACCCGTTATGTCAAGCAAAAAGTTAGTTTGTATTTAGTTTTCGCCGCCGCTGATTTTCCGAACCCGGATTGCCAGTTCATCCAGCTGCGCCGGGGATGCCGCCGAGGGCGCATTGGTCATGAGGCAAGCCGCCTTCTGGGTTTTTGGAAATGCGATGACATCTCGAATGGAGGGTTGCCCGGATAGAATCATACACAAACGGTCAAATCCGAATGCAATCCCGCCGTGGGGCGGCGCGCCGGATTTTAATGCATCGAGCAGAAATCCGAACTTTTCCTCGGCCGCTTCCTTTGAAATTCCCAGGGTCGCAAACACCCGCTCCTGTAATTCAGGCTGGTGAATACGAATGCTGCCGCCGCCGACTTCAAATCCGTTGAGCACCATGTCGTAGGCCCGGGATTTAACCAAAAGCGGCTCGCTGTCCAAAAGGTCATAATCCGTTTCTAGGGGTGCTGTGAATGGGTGGTGCAGCGCCTCATAGCGTTTTTCAGTCTCGTCATAATCCAGGAGCGGGAAATGGGTGACCCATAAAAATTGAAATGCGCTCTCGTCGATGAGCCCGAGTTTAATGCCCAGATGATTGCGCAGATGCCCCAGGGCCTCGTTGGTGACTTTTGGTTGATCTGCCACAAAAAACACGAGGTCGCCTGGTTGCATGTCAAGGCGCTCGGCCAAAGCTGCCCTTTCCGCATCGGTGAAAAATTTCGCAATGGGGCTTTGCCACTCGCCCTCTTTGACCTTGATCCAGGCAAGGCCTTTGGCTCGGTAAACGGCAACAAAGTCTGTCAGGTTGTCGATCTCCTTTCGGGAAAAACCGATGCACCCTTTCGCGTTGATGGCCTTAACGATGCCACCCTTTTCGACAACGGAGGCAAACAATTTGAATCCGGATTCTTTGACAATGTCGGAAATGTCCTTGAGCTCGAGTTCAAAGCGAATATCCGGCTTATCCAGACCATAGCGGGCAATGGCCTCTTCATAGACGAGCCGGGGAAAGGGTGTGGGGATTTCCAGGCCCATCACATCTTTAAAAACCGTCACCATCAGCTGTTCAGACACGTTCATGATGTCGGATTCACCGATAAAGGACATCTCCATATCAATCTGGGTAAATTCCGGCTGTCGATCCGCTCGCAGATCTTCGTCTCGGAAGCATTTGACAATCTGGTAATACCGGTCAAATCCAGCAATCATCAGAAGCTGCTTGAACAGCTGCGGTGATTGGGGCAGGGCAAAAAACTGGCCGGGATTGACCCGACTCGGCACCAGGTAATCCCGGGCGCCCTCCGGTGTACTTCGGGTCAGCACCGGTGTTTCAACATCGACAAAGCCATGGGTGTTTAAAAAATTTCGAACCGAAGCGGCCGTCTGATGCCGGCGTAAAATCGCCTGCCGAACCTGCGGTCGCCGAAGATCGAGATGCCGGTACTTCAGCCGGATGGTTTCCGACACCTCAGCGCCGTCTTCAATCAGAAAGGGCGGTGTCTGGGCGCTGTTCAATATTTTCAGCTCGTTGACGATCACCTCGATGGCACCGGTTTTCAGCTTGGGATTGCGCATCCCTTCCGGACGAAGCTCGACGATACCCCGAACACCTAAAACGAATTCGCTGCGAATGGCGTGCGCCTGTTTATGAACCTGGGAATTGGTGTCTGGATTGAAGACCACTTGCGTCAAGCCTTCCTTGTCCCGCAAATCCACAAAGATTACACCCCCATGATCCCGTCGTCGCTGCACCCAGCCCATCAGAACGACTTCCTGCCCCACATCCTCCGGACCCAGCGTACAACAGGTATGCGTTCGTCTCATGTCTCCCAGTATATCAAACAATTGTTAAGCTCCTTTCCTTGTTTACAATTGGCTGCGTTGTTTCTTAAAATCAGTTTTTCGTTCGATTCGTCGGCTTCAAGCACCATCGACCACCCGCTGCTTGATATCCGCAATCAGATTACCGAACGGAACGGAAACCTGTTCTTTCGTCGCCATATTCCGAACAATGACCGCCTCTTGCGCAAGCTCCGCATCACCGGCAATCATCACACGCGCAGCACCCATCCGGTTAGCGCGCTTCATAAGGCTCTTGAGACTTTTACCGGAAAGGTCCAGCTCGGTACGAACCCCTTCATTGCTTAATTTAGAAGCCCAAGTTAAGGCGATGCGTTGGCTTTTTTCACCCAGGGCTGCCACGAATAGATCCACGGATCCGTGCTGTTTTGTTTCATTGAATTGAATCAGCTCAACCAGTCGATCGAGTCCAATGGCAAACCCGACAGCCGGCATCTTTGGACCACCCAAGGCCTGAATCAGGCCGTCGTATCGACCCCCACCGGCAATGGCGCTTTGGGCCCCCAGCGCACTGGTCTGGATCTCAAAGATTGTACGCGAGTAATAATCAAGCCCCCGGACCAACCGTTGGTCGATCTCGTATGCGACCTCCAGCTCCTCGAGGCTATCGCGAACAACGCCAAAATGTTGGATGCAATCGCTGCACAAATGATCCTGCAACAACGGCGCACCGACAACGGCTTCGCGGCACGATGGCACCTTACAGTCCAGGACTCTCAAGGGGTTTTGCTCCCGGCGCCGCTTGCAATCGGCACAAAGTTGATCAACGACATTGGCCGTATGGGTTAAAAGGGCCTCCTTGTACCCGGGCCGGCAGGCCGGACATCCCAGCGAGTTGATACGCACGCACCGATCCACTACCGACAACCGGGTCAGAAACATTTCGAGCATGTAGATGAGCTGTGCGTCCATCCGGGGTGATGCGACGCCAAAGATTTCCGCATTGATTTGATAGAACTGGCGATACCGTCCCCTTTGCGGCCGTTCACGCCGGAACATGGGGCCGATGGTGTAATATTTTTTTACCGGATCAGGGGCATAAAGCTTGTGTTGGACGTAGGCGCGAACCACAGAGGCGGTTGCTTCGGGTCGAAGGGTGATCTTGTCGCCCTTTCGATCGGCAAGGGTGTACATCTCCTTTTCAACGATGTCTGTTGCCTCCCCGATGCTTCTGGCAAATAGTTCCGTGCGCTCCATGATCGGAATTCGAATTTCCTTGAATCCGAAATTTTCGAAAACCGCAACAGCGGTTTTTTCCACGGTTTGCCACCGCTCCACCTCACCGGGCAGGATGTCTTTAAATCCTCTAATAAGCTGTATCATGTCCAATCCAACTATTATGAGTCATTTCTGCGCGGAGTTGCGCGAACCCTAAATCAAAACTTTGTATCCAATAGCGATGCCATAGTCAATAGCGATGCAAATTTTTCAACCTGTCCCAGTTAAATTGATATATAAATTGCCCATGGCTCTGGTGGCACGGGGGCATATGCGCTAACTTAACGATTTGCGATTTTCACGTTGGTAGTTGTGGGTGGCACGGACAAACAAGTTTGTCCATGCCACCTCCGTGCGTGTTAAGTTAGCGCTTATGGGGCACAGGTGGGGGGCCTTTACCCACGACTTTTGAGTGAATTTGTTTTTTTCCTTGACAATTCAGCGGTTTCAATATTAAGCCGATGAAAACCCCACCCAAACAGGAGGCTTCACCATGGCATCTCAAATCTCGATCACATCCTTGTTGAACATGAAGAAAAAAGGTGAAAAAATTGTCGCCCTGACGGCTTACGACTACCCATTTGCCAAATGGCTCGATGAATGCGGCGTTCATTCAATCCTCGTCGGAGATTCTCTTGGTATGGTGGTGCAAGGTGAAAACAGCACCCTGCCGGTTACCATGGATCAGATGATCTATCACACCCGGATGGTTACCAGGGGTGCCCAACGCGCCTTGATCATCGGTGATATGCCGTTCATGTCTTATCAGAGCAGCATCGAGCAGGCGGTAGTCAACGCCGGCCGGTTTTTAAAAGAAGGCGGCGCCGCTGCGGTGAAGCTCGAAGGTGGCGTAACGGTTGCGGATCGGATCCGATCCATAACCAACGCCGGCATTCCGGTTCAGGCGCATATCGGTCTCACCCCCCAATCGGTTCACCAAATGGGCGGATTCAAAGTCCAACGCGATGAAAATCGACTGCTGTCCGACGCATTGGAAGTCGAAGCTGCCGGTGCCTTTTCGGTTATTCTGGAAGGGATTCCGGCTGCAATTGCTGAAAAGATTACCATGAAACTCTCCATTCCCACCATCGGCATCGGCGCAGGTCCGCATTGTGATGGTCAAATATTGGTCCTACACGATCTACTGGGACTTTTCGACCGGCATGTTCCGAAGTTCGCCAAACAGTATGCGCAACTGGGCAATGCGGCCAAATCAGCCATCGACTCGTATTTTTCCGAAGTGCAAACGGGAAAATTTCCTTCCGAGGAGCATTGTTACTGATATGAAACCGTCATTTACCATTGTCGGATGTGGTCGGGTGGGAACCACGCTTGGTTGGCATCTTACCCAATCCGGGTATCCGGCCGAATCATTCACCAGCCGGACGCTGACTTCTGCAGAAGCCATTGCCGGCAAGGTCGGCATATCCTCATTCGGTGATCGACCATGGGAGCACACCGCGTCGGCGGATATCGTTTTTATTACAACACCAGACGACGTCATTGCCGAAGTCTGCCGCGATATAGTGAATAAAACCGGGTTCCGAAGCGGCTCGGTGGTGCTCCACTGCAGCGGGTCCCTGCCGTCCACTATTTTGGCGCCTGCCCGGAAAAACGGCGCTTACATCGGTTCGCTCCATCCACTGCAAAGCATCGCGAAAGCGACCTTTGACAGCAACCCGTTTCAGGGCATCATCACGGCAGTGGAAGGTGATCCGCAAGCGATCGAGTCAGCCCGAAAAATCGCAGCGGATCTCGGATCACGCTGTATCGATATCCGGACCGAGGCGAAAATATTGTACCATGCATCGGCTGTTGTGGCCTCCAACTATCTGGTGACCCTGATGGACCTGTCTTTGCGTTTGCTCAAGAAAGCCGGTATCGAAGCGTCTGATGCCGTTGACGTTCTCTATCCACTGGTCAAGGGCACATTGACCAATATCGAAAAAATCGGAATCCCCCAGGCACTGACAGGTCCCATTGCCCGGGGGGATTTGGCCACCATTGCCGATCATCTCCAAGCCATGGGTCGCCAGACCCCCGAATTATTACACCTCTACAAAGCACTGGGTAGCCATACCGTCAAATTGGCCGGAGCAAAGGGCTCATTGGACCCATCCCAGGCTGAAAAATTTGAGAAACTGCTTTCCGGTAAGGATTCTTAAATTGAATGGATCTCCAAAGGGGCAGCCGGCAGCTTTTCATTGGCCGCATCCAGCTGTTCCTTTCCGGAAATAACCGCGACACCCTGGACGTGGCGATCCGCAGAGAAGTAGCGCTCTGCGACGGATAGGACCTGATCCCGTGTGGCAGCCAGCACGCCTTGCTTATACTGATTTCGCAAGTCGTCCGTAAGGGACAGCAATTGCCGGTAGAACGCCTTGCGGGCGGCGAGTCCGGGTGTATCCGGTTTGTCAATGTCCGAGCAGACCTGAAGTACGGCCTCATCGATATCCTGATTTGAAAAATCACCGTTTCGGATAAAGGCAAAGGCATCCTGAAAAACTTTTAAGGTCGACACGATATGGGGATCGCGGTAGGAGGCCAGTGAAAACAGGCCGTCCTCAGGCGAATGCACGGCAAAGCCGCCATAGGCACCACCTTTTTCACGGATTTCGCGATGTAGGAAAAGGGAGCGAAGCATCTTGGCGATAATAGCAAGGACCGGGGCATCCCCATGGTCCATTCGAACCGATTGAAACGTTTGGGCCACAAACGATACCGCTGTGGAGGTTTGCCACCCTTCACGTGGGACCCCTTCGGTCAAACCAATCGATGGAGAAGCAAAATTCCCCACCTCGTCGATGGTATCCTCACCCGATGCAGAAAGGCCGCCCAAGAGCGAGTTCAGCAATTCGGCCCCCTGCTTGAGAACGTCAGACTCACCGATAATGGCTGTTTTCATGTTCCCCTGCTTAAAGAGTGCCGGACCGATTTTCGCCAGATTTTTCGACAAGATTTCTAAATAGTCATTCCCATCGGCTGACATCAAGGCCTTAATATAACGAAGCTGGGAGACACCGTGCCACATTTCCGACAGGGCCGATTGGTTTAAAAACCGCCGCCCTGCAAGGGACATGGCCAGGCGGTGTCCATTTTGGACAATGATCGATTCAAAACCGGCACGGTATTCTCTCAGAACCTGTCCGAGGCGATCCAGGTTGGAAAAGTCATAAGCGCACGCAAATTCTTCCAGCAGTTCAAACAGCTTACTCTGGTTGCGATCCAGGCATTTCCCCTCCATCAGTACGAAGGGGAAGCTGCTACCGCCGGCATCCACCTTGGTTCGGGCATGGGCACCCAAGCCGAGGCCACCGGTTCCCGCCTCAATTTTTCTGGCAATTTCCAGGTAGTCGTGCCGAGCAGTGCCGACCTTGGTCACCGCGTAACAGAAAAAGGGAACCAGCGGCAGCAATTCGATATCCAGCTTGCCTATTCCCATGGCACTGGAAAAATAGGTAATGCCTGAAGTATGGGTATCGTAACAATAATCGGCGTTGGAACCGAAGAAATCGGCAACAGGCGTGTTTCGAACTGTCGGTAAAATATCCGTCCGTGTCAGGGTTGGCAGGCAATGGATGTCCTCCTTGCCTTCCTGTAAGGCCACCAAGGTCCGATTATCAGCGTGAATCGCGTCGATTTCGGCTTGTCCCAATTGGGATTGGAGCTGCGCCAGGGTTTTCCGGATCCGGCTTTCTTCTCGACCGGCCATTTTCGGGTCCGGCTCAAGCTTAAATAAAACACGATGGGGGTTGTTGATAAAATACTGTTGAATTTTATTTTCAAAAAACCCCCCGATTTCAACCGCTTTCTTTATTTGGGTCACATCCGCATCAAATTGCAGACCGCGAACCGGATCTCCACCATGCGCCCAGATTCCACAGAAGCTCAGCAGCAGTTTTAAACCATACGGATATGGCGTGTTGGTCACCTCTTTTCGGTGAAACTCAATCTGGTGAATGGCCGATAAGACCAATTCCCGGTCCACCCCATCTTGAACCAGTTCATTTAAAACGTCGAAAATGATCGTTTCGATTTTTTCGGCGGATTCAGGTGCGATATCTTTTAATCCGGCAGCAAACACCGTGTCGCGGTTGTCCGGGTCAAATCCGGTGGCGTCGCTTAAAGCGCTGCCGAGTCCCGAGTCAATCAAGGCTTTACGAAGCGGGGATGCTGCATTTCCCAGAAGAATCGCTTCCAATAAGGTCAGCACCAGTACTTCAAAGGAATCTTTAATGTCCGCCGTCAACCATGCAACACAGGCCTGGGATTTTTTCTCCGGATTTTCCTGTTTGCCGATGGGATAATAATAGGTCGTCTGTCTCGGTTCGTGCCATCGCGGTTGTGCCGGGATGTGGGTGTCGGGATCCATGGCCTGGACACCTGCAAGAACCTTGTCGCAAATTACCGGGAGGTGATCTTTGAGCGGCAGGTTGCCATAGGTATAAAAAAAAGCGTTGCTGGGATGATAATGCCGCCTGTGAAATTCCATAAGCTGCTCATGGGTGAGCTCCGGAATAAAGACCGGGTCACCGCCTGAATTAAACCGATAGGTGGTGTCAGGAAACAGTGCATTCAAAAGCGACCGCCTGCAGACCTGGTCCGGGGACGACATGGCGCCTTTCATTTCGTTATAAACAACACCGGAATAGATCAGCTCGCCGCTACCCGCCTTGCCGGTTTCAGCGCTGTCCTCAGGGTCGACAAACGAGAGCCGATGGCCTTCTTGTTTAAAGCTAAGCCGGTCGAGTTTGGGAAAAAAAACCGCATCCAGGTAAACGTCCATCAGATTGTAAAAATCCTTCCGATTCTGGGTCGAAAAGGGATACATAGTCCAATCCGATGCGGTGAACGCGTTCATGAATGTGCTCAGGCTGCGTTTGAGCATGGAAAAGAACGGATCTCGAACGGGATACTTCTGCGAACCGCACAGCGCGAGGTGCTCCAGAATATGCGCAACCCCTGTATTGTCCCGGGGAACGGTCTTAAGGGCGATGCTGAAGGTGTTTTCATCGTCATCCCGGCTGATGTGAATATGCCTGGCGCCGGACCTCTCATGGTTTAATTCGTAAAGCCAGGCGTGTATTTCCGGATAATCAATGATGCGATCGACATGAAAGCCTGAAATCACGTCGCCTGTTTCTATTCCCGGATTTTGCGGGTCGGTTCTATGGGACATCAGTTGATCCTTGTTGGAAAAAGTCAGGCTGCCACATACAACCCGCGTCGCTTGCGAATAATTCTGCCGGTTTTATAAAGCCGAAAAATAATATTCCGGAGTTTTTTATCACCAAAACCTGTCTTTTCCTTAATATCCGGGACACCGAGGCCGTCATTGGACTGGGCGATTAGTTCCAGGACAATGTCCGAGGCGGCACCCGTGTTTTTTCCGTCACGTTTACCCGGATACAAAGCCGTGCTGTGTCGAATCTTCGTGCCGGTTGATGGGGCTCGGATTAATTTTTCCAGTCTGTCCAACCGATCCATCAATTTGTCAATGTCTTTTTTGGTTGGAATGTTGTATTGCTGCATGAAAAATTTCACCATGGCATCGAAGCTGACGGCTTTTCCTTTTTTCTTGACCATGCGACACCCCTCCAATTTGTAAGAAGTGGTCTTTAAAACTTCATCGAGACTTGCCACGGCAAAGCCGGAGTAATCAATTGCGTATGCTACAATAATTATCGGATGGGATTGACAAAGTCAAGGTATCATTGCTAAACTCCGTGTTTACAGGTAATTACGGCTTGAGCAACCTCGGGGTCGGCGTCATCGACAGGGACGCCAAAAGCATGAGAATCCACCACCTGTTCACTGAGAAGTTGATTCAATCGAATTTCCAGGAAATCGGGTTGTGCGTTGTTTATAAGATGCAGGCGTGATAGTTATAGCATTCTGGATGAACACTATGTATTGCAGCCTCAGCATTCTTGATAAGCACTCGCCGATTGTGTCGGATCGTTGCGAGGATCCTGACATTGCATGAGATAAATCGGCGCCGGTCGACCCGGAGAAAATATAGACCATGACAACCCCGCGAACATTGCTCAAAGCCTGGGCACTTCATCCGAAAAAACGGCTGGGACAAAATTTTCTGTCGGAACCCGCCACGTCTCGAATGATTGTCACGCGCGCGGATGTCACGAAAAATGATGTGGTACTCGAGATTGGCGCCGGTTTGGGATCTCTGACCATCCCCTTAGCCAAGCAGGTTAAAAAAGTTGTTGCGGTGGAAAAAGACCGCCGGCTCTTGGGCTTGTTGACTGCTGAACTGGTTGCCGCGCAAGTGGATAACGTGACCGTGATCGATGAGGATATTTTAAAACTCGATATTCAATCGGTTTCCGAAAGAGAGCAATCGCCGTTGGTTGTATTCGGTAATCTCCCCTATAATATTTCCTCACAGATCGTTTTAAAACTCATTGCCGACAGAAAGTACCTGAACCGGGCCGTTGTCATGTTTCAAAAAGAGTTGGCACAACGATTGATCGCACCACCGGGCAGCAAGACCTACGGCCGGATTTCCGTCATGGTTCAATACTGCGCATCGGTCCGTCCCATCGCCACGATTCCGTCCACTGTGTTTTTCCCCAAACCCCAGGTCGACTCAGAGGTAATCGAAATCAATTTTAAAGACGATGACCGGCAGCAGGGGGACGATGCGTATCTGTTTGCGGTCATTAAAGCGGCGTTTTCCAAGCGGCGCAAAACGTTGAAAAACGCATTGGCAGCCAGCGAACTCAAGCTGGACCCGGCCGTAATCCAACATGCACTGGATGCTGCGGGAATTGATGGCCAACGCCGGGCTGAAACCCTCAGCGTATCGGAGTTTGTCGATCTGAGCCGCCGACTCTAAGTAGTCCTGTTCGTAGGAAAGCGAACCCTAAAACAGTGCGGCCACAGAAATGGTTCTATCTCCTAGCATATTGACATAACTACCCATTTCATTATCATACCATCCATAGATAACGGCCTGGGTCATGGGCACACGGATGACGGTGTCTTTAAATTTGGTGCGCAAGGCCTTGTCGAGGGTCGGAATCTGTCCAAGGTCCACCGCCAATTCGGATGTTCGGGTATGGGTTTCATGACCTTCGATGATGGCGGCGGCTTTGGGCACCCCGATGATATCACCGGACACATTCTGTTTTTCTGAATAATGTAAATACCCCTTGGGATCATCCGATTCCGCCTGGCGGTAAATCCCATTGATGACCTCCTTGCGAATCCCCTCCCCGTTGATTTCTTCCTGGAAATTCACAACCAGTATGATCAGAGAACCGGTGTTCAGCGGTATACGCACCGATTCTGCAATGAAACCAATCTCCTCCATCTCCGGAATCACAAGTGCAAGCGCTTTTGCAGCCCCGGTTGTTGTCAGGATAATGTTATTCAGGATACTGCGGTTCTTTCGCAAATCGGTTTTTCCGGGCTTGGCAAGCCGGTCGAGTACTTCCTGTGAACCGGTTGCGGCGTGGACGGTTGCCATGGAAGCCGACAGAATCCGTTTGGCGCCGAAGTGGTTGATCAACGGTTTCATCATGTGGGCCAGGCATGTAGTGGTACATGAGGCATTGGATATAACCTTGTGTTTTCGTGGATCATAATCATTGTCGTTGATCCCCATGACCGTGGTCACCGCATCCGGCGGAAAATCATTTCCCGCATTTTTCATTTTAAATGGCGCGGAAACAATCACCTTTTTTGCACCGGACTCCAAATGCCCCCGCATGGAGCCCCTGGCATCGTCGGCATCCGGCGCGGGATCAAGAAAAGTACCGGTGGTGTCCACAACCAGAGAGACACCATAATTCTTCCAATTGATACGTGCAGGATTTCTTTCAGTTCTGAGAAATTTAACCGGAATGCCGTCAATGACCATGGTTCCAGCCGCCTCGTTCAAGTCTGAAATCACCGCTTTTCCCTGGAATCCGTGAAGAAAACGGCTAAGCTGACCATAGGAAGAATCCCGTTCCACATAATGGGCGATATCGGCAAAAGAGGTTCCCACCTCACGGCCCAGGTTCACAACAAGCTCATCGAAATATTTCCGTCCCACGTGATTCCAGACCGACAATTTTCCGATTCGGCCAAATCCATTGATACCCAGTATTTTCTTCCCACCATTGTCAGATGCCTGTTGCATGTCATCTCCTTTTTTATGTTTCTTTTACCTTCACCTGCCCCTTGTAAACCGATCCGCCCCGGCCGTCAATGCTGATATGATCCCCGGATCTGATGAGGATCTCGTTGAAAAGAAAATTCTTTTCCGACTCGTTGCAAAACAGGTCCTTGCAACCGACAACACAGGTTTTCCCGATACGATGCGCCACAACTGCTGCATGGGAGGTCATGCCACCCCTGGCAGTCAAAAGTCCGTCTGCTGAAAATATTTCACGGATATCATCCGGAACCGTGTCTCCCCGGACCAGGATCAATGATGTGCCCGGTTCTTCATTTCGCCAATCGTCTATTTCTTCAAGACTGAAGACCACGCGACCACTCATGGCGCCGCCACTCACACCGATACCGTGTCCCAGCAATTCACGATTTCCCATCTCATCCGGGGAAAATGTCAACACCTTTTTCCGCTCGCGCATCCCCATGTCCCGGGATTGAAGCAGGTGCAGATCCTTCGGCGCCGGAGATTCAAACGTAAATTCCATCTCCTGGGGGCTCCACCCCCGATGGTAGATCAGCTCCGTGGCCCAGGATTTCATTGTCGAATAGATCTCGGGAAAATGCGTTTCAAGGGTAATGTCGGTTTCCCGCCTTTCGATATCCTTCTGGGTGGTGGTGATGGGCAGCGTATTGACAAGACCCGAGACCACATCCTCCCCTTGGTTTCCCAGGGTAAAGTCGCCCCATAGTTTCAGGGTTTCACCCGACCACCGGGGATTATGGGTAAACACCACGCCGGTGCCGGAAAGCTGAGACAGGTTTCCAAACACCATATTCTGGACGGTTACGGCCGTACCCCAATCGTCGGAGATACCCATAATTTTTCGGTACGTTTTGGCTTTATTCGATTCCCAGGAGTCGAGTACCTTTTTAATGATGAGGCTCAGTTGTTCAAAGGGATCGCTTAACACCTCAATGCCCTCATCCTGCACCCGCTGCTTGTATGTCAGCGCCATTTTTTTCATTTCAGGCCCCGATAATCCACGTTTATAGGCAACACCGAGGCGATTTTTAAAATCATTCATGATGGCGTCGAAATCATCACGCTTAAGGCCGAAGGACATGCCATAGCATTGCATGAAGCGTCGGTAGTTGTCCCATGCAAACCACTCGTTACCGGATTTCCCGGCGATGCCGGCGGCAATCTCTTCATTTAAGCCCACGTCGAGAAAGGTATCCATCATACCGGGCTGGGAAATAATCGACCCGCTTCGTACCGAAACCAGAAGTGAATTGGCGGGATCCCCCAGTCGTTTACCGCACTCGCGCTCCAGAACCGATAGTTGCCGGGATAGCTGCTCACGGAAATTATTTTCAGCCGGGGGGTATCCTTCAACGATCTCCCGGTAACGAAACACTTCGGTGGTAACGATAAAACCCGGGGGAACGGGCAACCCGAATCGTTTAAGTTGAACCATGTAATACCCTTTGCTGCCAAGGAGAACAATTCGGGACAGCGCCCGGTTTGAATGGTGGATGGGGGTCATGGCATGTTTTGGATCATAATTGAGCAACAGATGGAGCTTGTCCTTGGGCAGTTTGTCCGATTGGTGAAAAAGCGTGTTTAGAATCCGAGTAATGAAAAGATCCAGTTGCTGAAGCCCCAGGG
>JAFDDL010000551.1 GCA_019310865.1 Deltaproteobacteria bacterium
GTCTTATCAAAGCCCTGTCGGCAAACTATCGGACCATTGTACCGGATCATATCGGCTGCGGTCTGTCCGACGAGCCCAAAGCCGACAATTACGATTATACCCTGGCGCGCCGGGTGTCGGACCTGGAGGTGGTATTGGATCGGCTTGGCGCCCACAACCGAACGACCCTGATTCTTCATGACTGGGGCGGTATGATCGGTATGGCCTATGCCGTAAAGCATCCGGAGCGAATTTCCCGAATCATTATTTTAAATACGGCCGCGTTTTTGCCTCCTGCCGGAAAAAAACTGCCGCTTCGACTGCGTCTGGTCCGAAATGTCAAATGGCTGTCCCGGCCGGCCGTACTGGGATTGAATCTGTTTGCCCGAAGCGCCCTTTACATGGCCTCGCAAAGCCCCCTTGACCGGGAAGTGAAACAGGGGTTGATCGCACCCTATGACCGCCCGGAAAACCGAATCGCAACGCTCCGGTTTGTCTATGACATTCCGGTTTGCCCCACGGATGCGAGCTATGATCTGGTAGCATGGGTTTCAAACCAATTGGAACGACTGGCCCACCTGCCCATGTTGATCTGCTGGGGAAAGCATGATTTTGTGTTTGATACGGATTATCTGGCAGAATGGCGCCGACGTTTTCCGAAAGCGGAATACCACCTGCTTTCTAACGCCGGTCATTACATTTTGGAAGATGCTCCGGAAACCGTTTACGAACCGAAAGGTGAAAGGGACTTGTTCACATGCGCAACCAATTCGGATTGTCCGCCGTTGTCCTCATTCTGGTACTCGTTTTGCTCGTGGGACTGGGCGCAGGCGGGTATGTCATGTATCAAAAGAAGCAGAAGGGAAGTCGGCCGCCGGCAACAACCTTTGACAACGTCAACCTGTCGGAAGAAATCATTAGCTTCACATACCGTGCTATTCCAGTGCTTTATAACAGGCTGTTTCGCCTGAATCAGGTCATCATGCTCATCGATCAAGAACTCGAGCGCCTTTCGGAACTGGAAACCGGATATCCATCTCAAAAGAAAATTATCGATCGGGAACGGTCCATGTGGGTGCAAACGAAAAAGCAGCTCACCGGCTCGGTTTCCAGTGCCGAGAAACAGCTTGAAACCTTTTTCGTCGCCTACACGGTGAACAAAACAAAGGGAAAAGAGCTGATAAACGAAAACGTGGCGGCCTTGACCGGCCGCATTGATAGTGTACTGGAGACATCTTCTGAAGTCACTCGGCGATTGAAGCGGGTCCAGAAAAAAACGATTAAAGATAAATTAAAAGAGCTTTTCTCATGAATATTGCATCGCGATTGAGGCAAATGGCCCAGCAGCGGCCGTACCAACGGGCCGTCGTCGCCCCAATTTCAAGGGATTCTGCAGGACGGGTCACGTACAGCCATCATACCTTTCAGCAGCTCGATCAGGAATCCGACCGAATCGCTGCATCCTTTAAAAAAATCGGCATTGCACGGGGCATGCGCACGGTTATGATGGTCAGGCCCGGGCTCGATTTTTTTGCCGTGACCTTTGCCCTGTTTAAATCCGGGGCCATTCCCGTGGTGGTGGATCCCGGTATGGGACTCGGCCGAATGATTCGCTGTCTGCAAGAGACCGCGCCCCAAGCCTTCATCGGCATCCCCATGGCCCATGTCGTGCGAAAACTGTTCCCCGGACGTTTCAAATCCGTCTCCCACACGGTTACGGTCGGCCGACGGTGGTTCTGGGGAGGGCATTCCCTGTCGAGCCTTTCCGAGGCGGCTTGGCAGCCATTTCAGATGCTCGAGACGAAAACCGATGATACGGCTGCCATTTTGTTCACCACCGGTTCAACCGGCCCCGCCAAAGGCGTCCTGTATACCCATGGCGTTTTCGATGCGCAGATCCGACAGATTCGACGTCATTTCGGCATTGAACCCGGTGAGGTGGATCTACCGACATTTCCGCTGTTTGCCCTGTTCGATCCAGCCCTGGGGATGACCGCAGTCATTCCCGATATGGATCCCACCCGTCCGGCCCATGTCAAGCCGGAACGTATTCTCGAGCCCATCTTCGACCATGGGGTCACCAACATGTTCGCATCGCCCGCCCTGCTCCATCGCGTGGGTCTATACGGCAAGAACGCCGGTATCAAACTGCCGTCCCTGCGGCGCGTCGTTTCCGCCGGGGCCCCGGTATCCCCGGCAAATATCGAGCAGTTTTCCACAATGCTCACCGGGGATGCTGAAGTTCATACCCCCTATGGTGCCACCGAAGCCGTACCGGTCACCTCCATCGGCAGCCGGGTCATCCTTTCCGAAACCAAGCCCCTGAGCGAGCAGGGATACGGCAACTGTGTGGGTCAACCACTGACCGACATCGATCTTTGCATCATCCGAATCAGCGACAGCCCCATTTCGCACTGGTCAGACGATCTGTTGGTTTCGGACAGCGAAATCGGTGAAATCGTGGTCAAGGGAGATCTGGTCACCCGCAAATATTATCGTCGCCCCAAGGCGGACATGATTTCAAAGATCCCCGGCACCGATTGCATCCGGCATCGCATGGGAGATCTTGGCTGGCAGGATAAAAAAGGTCGTATCTGGTACTGCGGCCGAAAAGACCACCGGGTCAAAACCCAACAGGGTGAATTGTACACCATCCCCTGTGAGGCCATTTTCAACCAACATCCCCAGGTTTTTCGCAGCGCCCTGGTGGGTGTCGGGCCCAAGGAAAACCAAAAGCCGGTGATCTGCATCGAGCCGGTTTCCGGCAAACGAAAACCCAACGTCAAATTGTTGCGAAAAGAACTCACCCAATTGGCACAGCAGCATCCCTTGACCCAGGGAATCGACACCATCCTGTTTCATAAATCCTTTCCCGTGGATATCCGGCATAATGCAAAAATATTTCGGGAAAAGCTTGCCGTCTGGGCAGCCCGTAAAGTTCGCATCAAAAAGACATGATACCGAAACCCAACACAGCATTGGTGACCGGCGGCGGCGGATTCCTGGGAATGGCCATTATCCGGCGGCTGGTAGAAAAGGGCGTGCGTGTGCGCAGCCTGGCCCGCAATCGCTATGCCGAACTCGACAGGCTGGAAGTTGAACAGATTCAAGCGGACCTGCGCGACGCGCAGTCGGTTCAAAGGGCCTGCCAAAGTATGGACCGGGTTTTTCACGTCGCGGCAAAGGCCGGTGTCTGGGGCAGGAAATCAGATTTTGTCGGCATCAATATCGCCGGCACCCAGCATGTTATCGATGCATGCAAGCTGGCCAATGTTTCTCGACTGATATACACCAGTTCCCCCGCCGTGGTCTTTGACGGCGCGGATATGAACGGCGTCGACGAAACAGCCCCCTACCCGGCCCGGTATCACGCCCATTATCCGGCAACCAAGGCGGCTGCGGAAAAGCGGGTTATTGCGGCCACCGGCCCGGACCTGTCAACACTCATTCTCCGGCCCCATTTGATCTGGGGCCCCGGCGACAACCATCTGGTGCCCCGAATCTTGAAACGGGCAAAGCAACTTCGCCGGATCGGTAATGGCCAAAACCGGGTGGACACCGTCTATATCGACAACGCCGCGGACGCGCATGTTCTCGCGGACGAGCGGTTGAAAGCCGAGCCGGGCCTTTCGGGTCGACGCTATTTCATCAGTCAGGGAGAGCCGGTTCTATTGTGGGACATGGTAGACGCTATTTTAAAGGCGGGCGGGCTCGGTCCGGTTCGGGGCCGCATACACCCGCGTGCGGCCTGGTGTGCCGGAGCCCTGTTGGAAGGTGTCTACCGGCTGTTGAGATTACCTGGCGAACCTCGAATGACCCGTTTTCTCGCCCGGGAGCTTTCCACCAATCACTGGTTTGACATTCGCGCCGCCAAACAAGATCTCGGTTATACCCCAGCGGTCACCACGGAGCAGGGACTGGAAAGATTGGCAACGTGGCTTCAAGAAAAAAACACCTAAGCCGGCAAAGCCGGAACAGAAGTGCTGAGTGCTCAGT
>JAFDDL010000552.1 GCA_019310865.1 Deltaproteobacteria bacterium
GATTGGCAGTTGGCGAAATATACAAAGTGATGAGGAGAAACACCGTGACCGAACCAATCGAAGCAAGTGACAGCAAATTGGCCGGATTTATTACCCGCCACAAAACGCTGGTTATTATCCTAGCCCTTGTGTTCACCTTGGGGGTGGGGTCCGGTATTCGAAAAATTCAAACCGAAGTGATCCTGTCCGATCTGTTTCCCCTCGGTCACCCCTATCTGCAGCTCATGGGCGAGTTTTCCGAGATCTTCGGCGGATTCGGTTCCGGGGTGATCATCGGGGTGAACGCCAAGGACGGCGATATTTTCAACGAAAAGATTCTCACCAAGATCCGGGACATGACCCTGGAGATCGAGCTGTGGGACGAGGTTTACCGGCTCCAGACATTTTCCATGGCCTCCAACGCGGCAAAAGTCGTCCGACTGCTCCCCGGTGGGGAAATTCGCTCCGAGGCGCTGATGTTTCCCGAAGTTCCGAAAACAGCCGAGAAAATGGAGCAGCTCAAAACGAACGTGTTCACGACCCCGTCCTATGACGGCATCATGGTGGCCCGCGACGGCACGGCGGCCGTGGTCCAGACGTCTTTTAAGGAAAACATCTCCTATGAGGCCGTCTTTGCCAAGATGCAGGATCTCAAGACCCGGTATGAAGATGAGAACACCACCCTTCACATCCTCGGGTTTCCCATGCTCATGGGGTGGATTTACAGCTTCCAGTACCAGATGTACCTGGTCTTTGCCGTCAGCGTGGCCTTGATGATCGCCATCCTCTATTTTATCTTCCGAAATGCCGTGGGCATCATCGCTCCCATGACCATGCTGGCGATTTGCACCCTCCTGGGCTTGGGCTTTACCGGCTGGATTCAGATGAACTTCAGCCCCCTTTTGTACGTGTTGGCCTTTCTGGTGGGGGCCCGGATGATCAGCAACTCGGTTCAGATCACCCACCGGTACCTCGAGGAACTTCAAATCACCTGCGATGTTTCAAAGGCCACCCAAAACACCATTGCGGCCATGTGGAAGCCCAATGCCGCAGCGGTGATGACCGACGCGGTGGGTTTTTCGGTGCTGGCAGTGGCAAAGATCGTGTTGATGCAGCAGCTGGCGGTGATCATGAGCTTCTGGATGCTCACCATCGGCCTGTCGGGCATTTTGGTGCCGGTGATCTGCAGCCTGGTTCCGACGGACCCGGAAAAGCTGACCGCTTGCGAGCCCGAAGAGGCCGGCTGGCTGGGCCGGCTGAACATGTGGCTGGCGAATTTTTCCATCGGTTCAGGAAAGGTATTTATCGGGCTGCTGGCAGTGGCCATCGTGGGGGTTGGCGTGTGGCAGGTGACGAACCTGAAGGTGGGTGATCCGACGCCGGGTTCCTCGATTCTCTGGCCGGATCAGCAGTACAACCGCGACACCGCGCTGATGAACGAAAAATTCCAGGCATCGTCGGAAGATTTTACCCTGTATTTTGAAGGCAAGCCCAACTCCGTGTATGAACCTGCGGTGCTAAAGACCTTCGAGGAGTTTTCCGACCACATGCTCGAAACCCTGCCGGACATCTACAAATCCTCCGACTCGATCATCAATTTCGTGGAAGCGGTCAATTTCCAGTTTCGAGACGGCGATCCGCTCCGGTATCAAACCCCGAGCAACCTAACCGAGATGACCGGCGTGCTCGGCATGCTCAAGAGCACCATCGGCATGGCGGTGCTGGGCCTGTACATGGACCCGCCCATGCAGCGCGCGCAGCTGGTGCTGTTTTTTGCCGATCACACCTCGGACAACATTCTTCGCATCCGCGATGCGGCCTACGGGTTCTTTGAAGATCGCGGCCTGACCCTTTCCGACGGCGGCTTTGAGACCGAGTATGGCAAGTTTTTGCTGGCCGGCGGCGCCATTGGCATGGAGATCGCGCTAAATGAGGAGATGCGCCGGACTCACGCCCAAATGGACGTCCTGGTTTTGCTTGCCATTTTTGTCATGTGCTCGATTGCCTTCAGGTCCGCCATCGCCGGGCTCATGCTGGCCATACCGCTGATTTTATCCAACCTGATTGCCTTTACCTACATGGCCATTGCCGACGTGGGCCTGACCACCAACACCTTGCCGTGCTCGGCCGTCGGCGTGGGGGTCGGTGTGGACTTTGCCATCTATCTTTACAGCCGATGCAAGGAAGAGTTCGGCCCAGAAAGCACCTACAAGGATACGGTGATGACCGCGGTTCGCACCGCCGGAAAGGGGATCGTCTTTACCGGCGTGACGCTGATATTGCCCCTGGTGCTGTGGTATTATATCTCCGGGCTCAAGTTCCAGGCGCAGATGGGCTTTTTCCTGTCCATGCTGCTGTTTACCAACATGGTCGCGGCCTTTACGCTGCATCCCCTGCTGATTTGCACCATTAAGCCAAAATTCCTGCAGCAAAATAGGATTTTCCCACGGATCAAGGGCGATACCTGAACTGTGTAAAAAAGCCCAGCAAATGGTCAAAGAGGACCCAATGAGCTCGGTGATTGAGGAGAAAGAATGAAAGTCGCTGTGTTATCAGAAGTTGGCAAGTTAACCATAGAGGAAAGACCCGTTCCTGATATCGGTCCGGAAGAGGTCCTTATCAAGGTCGAATATTGCGGAATTTGCGGATCAGACATCCACGCCTATAAAAGCGGGCTTCTGTTTCCCATCGGTACGGTCATGGGCCACGAGTTCACCGGTGTTGTGGAACAGGTCGGGAAAAAGGTGAAATCGCACTACATCGGCGACCCGGTGATTATCCTGCCTCAGGCAGCCTGTCGTGAATGCGATTGCTGCACCCGGGGCTTGGAAAACCTGTGCCACCATGTATTAGATCGGGATGTGGGTGAAAGCCCCGAGCGGGACGGCGCCTATGCTGAATATGTTAGAATCCCCTGGCCGGATGAGATGCTCTATAAACTGCCGGTTGGTGTGTCGTTCGAGGAAGGCGCATTAGTGGAGCCCCTGGCCATCGGCTTTCATGCTGTTCGGCAATCGCGGTTCAAACCGGGAGACAACGTGGTGGTACTGGGTGCCGGTCCCATCGGCCTGTCCGCCGTCCAGTTTCTAAAGATAGGCGGTGCGGGGAAGATTATTGCCGTGGAGGTTTCCGCGGAACGTGGAAAAGCGGCAGAAAGGCTTGGGGCGGACGTGGTGCTGGACCCGGGCGAAGAAAAAAACAAACTGGCGGATAAAGTGACCGAATTGACCGGTGGCCTGGGAGCAGACGTTGTTTTCGAGTGTGCGGGTGTCCAGGCGGCTTTCAGCGGTGCCTTGGATCTGGTGAAACACGGCGGTCAGATT
>JAFDDL010000553.1 GCA_019310865.1 Deltaproteobacteria bacterium
AGATTGACATCTCGCGAAATTGAAATCCTCAAGTTATTATCAAGCGGCTATACCTATGCCGGAATTGCTGAAAAAACATTTGTTTCTCTCAATACAGTAAAATACCATATGAAGAATATATACGGTAAGCTGAATATAAGTGGCCGGAATCAAGCTATTATTAAAGCAAAAGAGTTGGGCATCCGCCCGGATTTAAGCTGAAAATCATACCCAAAATCAAACCCGCCCATTCCACAAGGCCAAAAAAAATACTTAACCGTGAATGCCTATACCAATCGCAAAAACTACCCGAAACGGGTGGGGCGCTTTTGATTTAATTAATATATGGTCGTGTCAACCAACAACCAACGATAAGGATTTTTGTCATGGTTAGCAAAAATACATCCGTGCCATTCGGTTATAAAAAATTTAAAACATACGATTGGGATGTCGAAGTAGACATTGAGAAACAAAAGGCCAAAAATGAATACGATGTGGTTATCATCGGAACCGGTATAGGGGGATTGGCCTGCGGAGCGCTGCTTTCGAAAAAGGGATACAAGGTTTTACTTTTGGAACATCACTTTCAGGTTGGCGGTTTCTATGGTTCATTTAAAAGAAAAGGTTTTATCTTTAATAATGCCGCCACAGAAGTGACCGGTTTGTGGGACAAGGGACCTTTTTACCTTTTTCTAAAGGAACTTGGGCTTAAGAAAGAGGACTTTTTTGTGACGAATTCAGTCAAATATATCTCCGATAGTATGGCGGTTGGCTGGCAGGATATTGGAGAATTCAAGGCATATCTTTCAAACTTATTTCCCGATGAAAAAAATAACCTTTCCGCTTTTTTGGATGACGCTGAAGCTGCTCTTGAGGAGCGTTTCCGGGACACCGGTATTCATGGTGTTCCGTTGCCCCCGGATCTGATTACCAAGGTTTATGGTGAGCAGCGGTTAATGGCGCACATGAAGGAATGCCCGCATTATTACGACTGGATGGGTAAGACTCTAAAGCAAAAGCTGGATGAACATTTCGGTCAGGAGGAGATAAAATCTTTACTCGGAATTATGCTCAATTATGCCTCTCTTGACACGGATAAAATACCCGCGGTTCTGGCTCTTCGCGATTACGGGTTTATCCGCCATGGGAGTTTCTTCCCAAAAGGCGGTGCGCAGAAATTGGCTAATACGATCAGAGATTTTATCAGGGAGCATGGCGGCAAAGTCCTGTTAAAGCGCAGGGTCGACAAAATATTAACCGAAGACGGCAAGGTAAAGGGGGTGAGAGCCGGCGAAGATGTTTTCAAGGCTTCCGTGGTTGTTTCAAACAGCAATGCCAAAACAACGTTTATGGATCTTGTCGATCGAAAGGACTTGGACCCACAGTTTGTAGAAACCATCGAAGCAATCAAGATGTCCGAATCGGTGTTCATGGTTTTTTTGGGGCTGGATATGGATTTATCCGGCTTCCCCACACAGATAAAGTCAGCAGGTCTTGGTCTGGTCTTCAATTCAAACTGCGATCCGGACCTTGCACCGATGGGTCGGTCTAGTCTGACGATTATCGATTTAGCCTCATATAACGAGTTCCCGGAAAGAGGAACGAAGGAATATTCAAGAAAGAAAAAAGAATATGCTGATCGAATGATAAAAGAAGCGGAACACATCATACCCCGGCTGAGCGAAAACATCGTTGTTCGAGATGCAGCAACGCCCAAAACGCTTGAAAGATATACCTTCATGCCTGAAGGGGCTATAGATGGCCCGGATGTGTCAACGGATACAGAGCGACCCTATTTTAAAACTCCGATTAAGGGCTTATATCTCGCCGGTGCTTCAACTTACCCGGGTGGCGGCATCGAACTTGCCTTGTGGTCGGGTGCCATATGCGCCAACGATATATGTGGTTGGAAAGAGGAGTTGAAATTGGTTTAATAATCCGCAAGGATCTCAACAATCGCGAAATATCATAACATGAAAAAGGAGCCTTAAACATGGAAAATGACGTCCTGCAAAATCTGCAAAATTCAATTTATGATTTTGATGAAGACCAGGCAATAAAATACACGGAACAAGCCCTGAATTCAGGCCTTATGCCCCTGCAGATTGTAGAAGATGCGTTAAGACCCTGTCTGAATAAAATGGGGGAAGATTTTGAAAAGTACGAAATAGGGCTGCCGGAATTGGTGGTTGTGGGTGACATCGCAACGCAACTCGGCAAGGTTTTGGAAGATGCACTCGGCGATGCATCGGCGCTTTCTGATAAAGGTTCCATTGCACTGGGAACGGTTAAGGGAGATCTTCATACCATCGGAAAAGACATCGTTTGTGTGATGATGAAGGCAAGTGGCTTCAAAGTGGCCGACCTCGGGGGAGATGTCTCTCCTGAAAGATTTCTTGAGATGGCACAGGATATGGATGCAATCGGCCTGTCCGGTCTGCTGACCCTGGCCACAAGAAGTATGCGAAAAACGATTGAATTGGTAAACGGAAATTGTCCAGGGAAAATTATTCTCGTCGGCGGTGCCGCCATGGAGCCGCAACTGGCATCGGATCTGGGTGTTTTATATGGTGCCAATGCAAATGAGGGTGTGAGCCTGTTAACGCAAGCCTTAGTAAGGAAAAATGCCTAATTATAAATTGGAGGGAAAAAATGCTGCAAATACAAAACTTTCTTAGTGAGCCGGATAAAGAAAAAATCTTTGATTCAGGTGTCGAGCTTTTGGCAAAAATCGGGTTTATCTGTAACCATGAAGCGACAATAGACGCTTTTCAATCAGCCGGCTGCAAAATTGGCGATACGTTGGATAACTGCGAAAACGGAAGGCGGATTGAATTTACGGAAGAGATTGCGACAGATGCGCTGAAAAAGGTTCCCACCGATGTGGTGTTGTATCCCACCGCCGCCGAATCGCCCAACTATACGAAATTCAAACTCAACAGCGATGAATGCTATCATGTGAATACCGGGGGCGATTATATCTGGGATTATGAACTGAATAAAATGAGGCCTGCAACGATGAAAGATAGTGTGGCCAATCACAGATTGGTAGATGCATGCGCTCATATGGACGGCCTTTGTTCACCGATTTATTGGATTTATGATGTTTTTCCGAAGGAGGATTTTTCAAGGTACGGCGCATTCTCAATTGGAGTTGCAATAGGGTGTTTACACAGTGGTAAGACCAAAATTAACCCGTATGCCTCCTCCCACCGGGAAGAGATCCCGGATATGATCCGAATCTGGCAATATTGCGCGGGGGGGCCGGAAGCCTTTCGCGCCAGGCCGAACGCAAGTTTGGTTCTCTGTCCGAT
>JAFDDL010000554.1 GCA_019310865.1 Deltaproteobacteria bacterium
GGCCTGCGGACTTTCTCCAGGCGCCGGTTAATCCCATTACGGGTACCCATTTTGAAAATGCAAAAACAACCAAGATGGTGCATATCTCTGAGTTTACGGCAGATCTGATCAAACACGACAAACTTGAACTCGACCCGAGCCGAAACGATAATCTCAAGGTCACCTATCACGATTCATGCAACCCGTCTAGAGGAATGGGTATGTTTGAAGAACCGAGGTATGTGATTAACAGCGTGTGTAATTATTTTTATGAAATGCCGCGAAACACCATTCGGGAGCAGACGTTCTGCTGCGGGAGTGGTAGCGGGCTCAATGCCGGTGAGAACATCGAACTTCGAATGGTCGGCGGTTTTCCAAGGGCCAACGCGGTCAAGCACGTGCATGAAAAATACGGTGTGAACATGTTGTCCTGTGTCTGTGCGGTCGACCGGGCCGCCTTGCCGACACTCATGGAATATTGGGTGCCTGAAGTCGATGTGACCGGTGTGACGGAACTTGTGGGCAACGCCTTGCTTTTACCAGGTGAGCAAGAGAGAACCACGGACCTGCGCGGAGAATCGTTGCCGGGAATGGAGGAAGATGATGGCGAAGAGTAAGATGTATAACAAGGGTCTTATCTGTATCGGCCTCATTGTGTTTGTGGCAGTAGTGAGTGCGCCTTTCTGGATCAACTTCGGGAAAGCCGCTCCGGCGCCGACACCGGTTCTGTCGGAGAAGGCAAAGGCTGCCAAAAAATGCGTCCGATCCGCAGATTACATGAAACGGGAGCATATGCAGCTGTTGGACATGTGGCGTGACACCGTTGTTCGCGAAAGTAAGCGCATTTACGTGAACGCTGACGGTGATCGGTTTAACATGAGTCTTTCCAATACCTGTTTGGATTGCCATGCCAATAAGACCGAATTTTGCGACAGGTGCCATAACTATGCATCGGTAAACCCCTACTGCTGGGATTGCCATATCGATAATCCGAAGGAGATTCAATAATGGATAGCAGCAGACGAAGCTTTTTGAAAATAGCCGGGGTGTCGGCAATTGGTTTGAGCACCGCACCGGTTTCGTCCGTACTGGCCGCCGGCGGTGGTGGCGAAGCGAATCAGCCGCGAATGCTGGCGAACTCCGAATCGTTGACGGCGCGGCGCTGGGCCATGGTGGTGGATACCCGTAAAATCCATTCCAACCATGACATCGAGCCCATCATCGAGGCCTGTCACCGAATTCACAATGTGCCGAAACTTGAAAACAAGAACCACGAAATCAAGTGGATCTGGGAAGAGGAATTCAAACACGCTTTTCCGACCAAGGGACATGAATATTTAAATGAGCATATCAAGCATCTGCCGTTTCCGGTCCTGTGCAATCACTGCAAGAACCCGCCCTGTGTTCGGGCCTGTCCCACCCAGGCGACCTTCAAACGCGAGTCGGACGGGGTTGTGCTGATGGATTTTCACCGGTGCATCGGTTGCCGGTTCTGCATGGCGGCATGCCCCTTTGGTTCCAGAAGTTTCAACTTCAGGGATCCCGTGCCGTTTATCGCCAAGGTCAACAAGGAATATCCCACAAGGTGCACGGGAGTTGTGGAAAAGTGTAACTTCTGCGCCGAACGCCTGGCCGTAGGCAAACTGCCGGCATGCGTGGAAGCCTCCAACGGGATATTGAGTTTCGGGGATGTGGATGACCCGGATTCAAACGTTCGGGAACTGTTAAGAACCCATTATACCATTCGGCGAAAAGAGTCTCTGGGAACCGAGCCGTCTATTTATTATATCGTGTGAGGTGCATATGCTAGAACTGGCGATCAAAGGAAATAAGCGGTACTATGGCTGGATGGCGTTGCTGTTGGCCGTGATTGGAGTCGGATTTCTCGTTTATCTGAAACAGTTTACGTTCGGTCTTGGTATCACCGGCATGAGTCGGGATGTATCCTGGGGGTTTTACATCGCCCAGTTTACCTTCCTGGTCGGGGTGGCCGCCTCCGCCGTGATGCTGGTGATCCCGTATTACCTGCACAACTACAAAGCATTCGGCCGGATTACCGTTCTGGGTGAATTTCTGGCGGTGGCCGCGGTGCTCATGTGCATGACCTTTATCTTCGTGGACCTGGGCCAGCCAAAACGAATATTGAACGTCTTTTTACATCCCTCACCCAATTCCGTTCTGTTCTGGGATACCATTGTGCTCAGCGGATACTTGCTTTTGAACATCGTGATCGGATGGCAGGTTCTGGAAGCCGAGCGAAATCAGGTGGCGCCACCCAAGTGGATCAAGCCCTTTATCTATCTTTCCATCCCCTGGGCTGTTAGCATTCACACGGTCACTGCATTTTTGTACTGCGGCTTGCCGGGCCGGGGGTTTTGGCTCACGGCGATTCTGGCGCCTCGGTTTTTATCCTCGGCGTTCGCTTCCGGTCCATCCTTTCTGATCCTGCTGTGCCTGCTGGTCCGAAAAATCAGCAATTTCGATCCGGGCCGGGAACAGATTCAATCCCTTGCCAAAATCGTTACCTATGCCATCATCCTCAATGTTTTCTTCTTACTGTGTGAGGTGTTTGTCGTATTTTACAGCCAGATACCCGAGCATATGGACCACCTGAAATACCTTTTCTTCGGTCTGCACGGCCACGGAGCGCTGGTTCCCTGGATGTGGTCTTCCATCGCCCTGATGCTCCTGGGATTCATCTTGTTGGTGATTCCATCCGTTCGGCAAAACGAAGGGGTACTGGCCATTGCCTGCCTGGTGATCTTTGTCGGGACTTGGATCGACAAGGGGCTGGGAATGATTTCCGGCGGGTTTGTTCCCTCACCGCTGCATCATGTCAACGAGTATATTCCCACCGTGCCCGAGATCATCATCGCATTTTCGGTATGGGCCCTTGGATTTTTAATTTTAAGTGCATTGTTTAAGATGGTGGTTACGGTGAAGGAAGAGGTCCGAGCCTAATCCGAATTATAAATACAATCGATTAAACGTCGATTATCTATCAAAGGGGGGCGTTCATGTGTGAGCGACCCCCTTTTTTAATCTACGGTGTTGGCAATTTACCTTGACACGACATCACAAACGCTCTCAAAATGAAAGAATAAATCAGAATCGGTGTGTGCAATCTGATTATGAATGCAATGGGCATTGGCCCGGGAGATATAAATGAGTAAACAACCGACTCGCTCGGAACTGAAAAATCGGATCGAATCGCTTGAAACACAAATCGACGAACAGAACAGACACATTGAAGCTCTTCAGAAAACCGAGGAGAGATACCGAGCGATATTTAAATATACGAAAAGCGG
>JAFDDL010000555.1 GCA_019310865.1 Deltaproteobacteria bacterium
ACGGATGCTGCCCTGGCCCTTGCATTCTTAAATGTGATCATAAAAGAGAGTCACTATGATTCGGAATTTGTTGCCAGGTACTGCTATGGCTTCCAGGAGATGCAGGAACACATCCAAAAATTTACCCCGGAATGGGCGGCGCCTATCACTGGGATATCGGCTGAGCAGATAAAAGAGCTTGCAAGAATGTACGCGTCAGCTAAATCGGCGGCAATCGATGTCGGCAATGGTCTTGAACATGCTTCTTCAGCGAGCGATACAGTTCGTACCATAGCAATTTTAATATCCATAACCGGTAATCTTGACCGGCCGGGCGGTAATATTGCGCCGATGGGAACTGAAATGGTAGAAAAACTCGTGGCACCTGAGTTTCCAACACCTTTCCAACCTTTTCTTGGAGGCCCCACTTCCTCATACTACAGGATTTTCGACAGCATCCTCACGGAAGACCCCTATTTGATCAGGAGCATTATAGCTCCTGGAACGCAACCTTTGGTTAGTACGAGAGGACCCAGAACTGTGCTTAAGGCACTTAAAAAACTGGATTTTTTTGTAGTAGTGGATGTTACACGCACGGCAGAGATGAATTACGCGGATGTGGTCATCCCTGTTACAACTCCCTATGAGACGGATCATCCTTTTGAGGTCACATTTTACGAAAGAGACTGGATAATGGCTCGAAACCGGGTAATTGAACCGTTGGGTGATTATAAATCCATCTATGAATTCTATCTTGATCTTGGGGTGAAGATGGGGTATGGGGATGACTTTTGGAACGGCAGTATTACAGATTGCATGAATGATCAGCTTGAGCCTTTGGGCATGACAATCGATGAACTGCGGTCACATCCAGCCGGGATTGAATTTCCTACGAAACCAATCAAATATGAGAGGTATGATCAGATATTCTCCCTTAAAAGCCGCGCTCTTTCAGGTGAACCATTTCTTCCTCAAGGAAAAGTGGCTATCTACAACACCACATTTGAAAAACACGGTTTCAGTCCTCTTCCGCAATGGCGTGAACCGCCTGAAAGTCCAACGGGCACCCCTGAACTTCTGGAAGAATATCCGTTAATTTTTTCGGATTATCACACATCCAAGGTTTACAATGCATCATGGCTGCGCAATGTACCTTATCTTCGTGAGGTCTTGCCATATCCGACCCTCCATATTCACCCGGAAACTGCAAAGGAAAGAGATATTGAAGACGGCGACTGGGTGATAGTCGAATCACCGCATGGCCGTATCAGGCTAAAAGCGGAATATTTTCCCGGGATCAGAAAAGATACGGTCATGGCGCTTCATGGATGGTGGCAGGGATGTGATGAACTGGGTTTTTCAGATTTTCCCCAGCTCGATGATGGCGCAAACGTGAACTTGCTGTACAGTGTTGATCCGGATAAGACCTTTGATCCTCTTGTAACAGCCAACTCGAGTCAGACATTGGTTGAAGTAAAGAGAGCGGACCAAGGGCAAAATACGTGAGAAAAAGGAAAACTCATGACCCATAGAATCGTCATCGGTATCGCCGGTGCCAGCGGTGTCATATACGGTATCCGGATGCTCGAACTTCTGAAAGATACGGATTATGAAACTCATCTGATCATTTCCAAAGCAGGCAAACTCAATATCGAAATCGAGACCGCCTACACGGCTGAATCCGTGGCCGCCATGGCGGATTATACTTACGAACCCAAGAACGTGGCCGCATCGCTTGCCAGCGGTTCATTTATCACGGAAGGAATGGTGGTCGCTCCCTGCACGATCAAAACTCTGTCCGGGATCGCCAACTCCTATACGGAAAACCTTCTCATCAGGGCCGCGGACGTCACATTGAAGGAAAAACGAAAACTGGTTCTGGTAGTCCGGGAAACCCCTCTGCATAAGGGCCACCTCAGACTGATGTCAATGGCGGCGGACATGGGCGCGCACATCCTGCCGCCGGTGCCGTCCTTTTATCATATGCCGAAAACCATCGAAGACATCATCGATCAAACCATAGGCAAAATATTTGATTACATGAGCATCAAGCACCAACTGTTCAAGCGCTGGAACGGTGATGCACATCCGGAGAGACCTTTGAAAAATGCATAGACAACCTTGATCGTTTCGTAAAAACTCTGCCGAGCAAATTTTACCACAACATATTGTATCTACAAGCTGATGTAAGCACAGTATGCTGGGGTCATAAAATTCAATATCGACTTTTTACGAGATCAACAACCTTAACCGCATCCCCTAATAACGAAATCTCGAAAAAGTCGTATTATAATGTAATTTCTCTGCGACCATGGTTTCCGTTCGCGGAATCAATGTTCGGCTAAAAAGAAATAAAAAATCTTAAAAAAAACTTGACAAATATATTTAGTATATATTAGTATGAATCAACCCAATGGAACACGCACGGGAAATGGGTGAACACTTGTCTGGGATCGTGGTTACGAGTCTTTGAAACGTTTGTTAATTCTTATTATTTTAGCAGAAAATTAGGAGGTATCAATGGGGGAAAAAAATAAAAACCACCCAAGAGATCTGAGAGGCTGGCTGGAACTATTAAAAGAGAAAGACGACCTTCGAGTGGTTGACGAAAAGGTTACTCCCGATGGAGAGATCCAGGAGATCGGACGTCAAATGTCGCTCCGGGAAGGACAGGCAGTGCTGTTCACCAACATTGAAGGCCATGAGGACACCTGGTGTTCAAAACTATCCATCGGCAGCTTGAATACATTCGGGAAGCTGGCCATGGCCATGGGTCTACCACGGGATAGCGCCAAACCGGATATGGTTGCCAGGTTAAGGGAAACATTGCGAAATTACGTCCAACCGGAGATAGTAGAGACCAGCCCCATGAAAAAAAATGTTATCAAAGAGGGGATCGACATTGGAAAACTCCCGGTTCCGCGTTGGCACCCGAAGTCTGAACGCTATATTAATTCATGGTTTGGCGCGGTGACCAAAGATCCGGACACCGGCGATTACAACATGAGTTGTTATGGCGGTCATATTGTCGATGAGAACACCATTGCATCTTTCTTTGCCAGACAAAAGGATTGGGGGCTGCATTTCACCAAATATTGTGATAGGGGCGAGGACATGCCCGTGGCATTTTGCTACGGATTAGATCCGGCCTATATGATCCCCGCAGCAGTTTCGTGGGGACATGGTGGCCGCAAGTGGGGCGAATTTGAATGGATCGGCTCCATCATGGGAGAACCGGTGCCCCTGATAAAGTGTGAGACCATCGACCTTTATGTTCCGGCCATGGCAGAGATCGTCTTTGAAGGGCACATGCTGTGTGATTCCGCGACTTACGTTCAACATGGAATAACCAAAGACAAAGATTTTGGTAAAGCGTACACCGATTCCAAAATCTCACCGGCTGTAAAAATCGATTGCATAACCCATAGAGACGATCCGATCTATACTGGATCAGCCTTCGGTTTTGCTAGTGTCGGAGG
>JAFDDL010000556.1 GCA_019310865.1 Deltaproteobacteria bacterium
ATCGGCGGTGATGATACTCGTTGAGGATGGGGCTTCAGTGACTTTCTGTTCGTATTTAGAGGCTCCAAAGATGGAGGGTATCTCCTGCATTAACGCCATCTCGTCTCCCAACTGCGTTTCGGATAGGGATAGCTCGTCTGAAGCCAAGCCGCTTCCTGTATTCATTAA
Organism: Deltaproteobacteria bacterium; assembly: GCA_019310865.1. The sequence goes on from JAFDDL010000556.1 coordinate 169, forward strand.
AAGGGAAAAAGTTAAAACAGCAACTCGTATGTGTCGCCACGGTGAATTTTTCATCGCCATTCTCCAAGAAAAAGATTCATTTATAATAAAAGCACCACTACCGCTTAAAACTTACGGTAATAGACAACAAATGCCCATAGACTCTATTTCGGAATAATCAATAATAACTTAAGCTTTAATAGCTATTTTAGAGAGACCGGCGTCAGTGCTAAAATCGTGAGGTATGAAGGCCCTTCTCGAGGAAAATGTGGTTTTTATATCCAGAAACAATTTCATATTTTTATTGATTCCAATATATGAATATATTATATGTTCCCCATGGCACGAAAAAATATGACAACGAGTGTTGATAACGAACTCCAAAAAGAAGTTAAAAAGCTTGCTATTGATCTTGAGAGGCCCTTTAATGAATTGATCGAAGAGGCTTTCCGGGACCTCCTAAAAAAATACAAAGAAATGACACGGAAATAACGCACTGGCGGCCCGGCCCTGTTTTACCGACTAACAACATTCACCCCAAACCGATGCCGGGTCACCAACTTAATCCAAAGGAGAAAATCATGAAGCTCACCAAAGCGGGATTAGAATTAAAAAATGTGATTGAAAAAGCGATCAAAGACTGCATCATAACCAATAGCGAGTATGAGGAAATAATGGAGATGGCGAACAAGGACGGCATAGTTGATGATTATGAGCAGCGACTGCTCAACCAGCTCCAGGGGTTGCTGCAAAACGGTACGGTGAAGCGCGCTAAAGAATAAAGGTGTTTCTGTCCAAAATTCACCACTTCTCAATCAAACCCAGTTCATTCAATCAGCTGGGTTTGATTTTTTGGACCTTTCGTTTTCAATGGTAGAGAGGAAAATGGGATTATATGGAAAATACATCTTACCGAAGATAACCGAATTTCTTTGTAGCGGCAAACCAATCATGTATCAACGTAAAAAGGTTGTCCCCCTGGCGAAAGGCCGTGTCTTGGAAATCGGTATCGGCTCCGGGTTGAATTTACAATTTTACGATTCTTCAAAGGTTGAATACCTCTGGGGCTTGGACCCATCTGCCCAGATGCGCAAGATGGCTGAAAAACAGGTGACAGACATTCAATTTGAGGTTGAACTCATCGGCCTGTCTGGCAACGAGATTCCGTTGGCGTCAAATAGTGTCAATACGGTTTTGGTTACATACACGTTGTGTACGATCCCGGATGTGGTTCAAGCGCTGAGTGAAATGGGCCGAGTGTTAATGCCGGAAGGTGAGTTGATTTTTTGTGAGCATGGACTTGCTCCCGATGAAGATGTTCGTCGATGGCAAAATCGAATGAATCCGATCTGGAAACGAATGGGGGGAGGGTGTAATTTAAACAAACCGATACCGAATCTCATAGAGCAAGGAGGGTTTAAAATTAATAACATAGAGACCATGTACATCCCTGGGTGGAAACCGGCGAGCTTTACTTACTGGGGATCAGCTGTCCGAAGAGAGTGTGGCTAGGAACGCGGACCGAGTAACAGCCTTACGACACCCAACCCTTGATTTTATTGTGGTAGCGGGGGGCGGATTCGAACCGCCGACCTTCGGGTTATGAGAACTAAGGAATTTATTAACCGCAATTTACCCAGCCTTACCCCAATACGCCTTAACAGCCTATTACCAGTGAGTTTAAATTCTACCAATTAACCGCTATTAACCTTGACTTTTAAGTTGGATGGTGGGTATAGTGGTGGGTATAGAGAAAACAACGCCGTATACCCACCAAAAAAGTGAGGTAACATCATGCCAGCTCAGAAACGCCATAAAACTAAATATCTGGGCGTCTATTATATCATGGGCACAGCGGTCAGCACCGGCAAACCGGAAAAAATATATTACATTGATTATCGTAAGGATGGAAAGCGAATCCAGGAAAAAGCCGGTCGTCAGAATCAGGACGATATGACACCCGCCACAGCCAACAAGATGCGTGGGCGACGGATAGACGGGGATGAACTGCCCAACAAAGCGCGACGGACCGCCGAGCAAGCTGAGAAGGACGCTGAGGCCAATAAGTGGACAATCACAAAACTTTGGGAAGAATACAAACGCAACAGACCTGGCCTCAAGGGACTCGTGACGGATCAAAACAGATTTGGCAACCACATCGAACCCCCTTTCGGAGACAAGGAGCCCCGCGAACTTGTTCCATTGGATGTGGACCGGTTTCGTATTAAGATGCTAAAAAACCGAGCGCCTGGCACCGTAAAAAATGCAATGGAACTGCTCAGGCGTATTATAAATTTTGGCGTGAATAAACAATTGTGCGGTGGCCCTGGTTTTAAGATCGAGATGCCAAGGGTCAATAACCTTAAAACTGAAGATCTGGACCCCGATCAGCTCAAAAACCTGCTCGATGCGATCGATGCAGACTCCAACACCCAGGCCGCCAACTTGATGCGGATGGCACTTTTTACCGGAATGCGCCGCAGTGAAATGTTCCGGCTAAAATGGTCCGATGTTGATTCCGAGCGAGGCTTTATAACCTTGCGTGACACCAAGGGTGGGGTTGATGAAAAGATACCGCTGAATGATGCCACACGGGACCTCTTAAACTCTCATCCGAAAATAAAAAAAAGCCGTTATGTGTTCCCCGGGCGTGGCGGTCGGCAACGAACGGACATCAAGCACCAGGTGAACCGCATTCGGGATGCCGCTGGCCTACCCAGTGATTTCCGTGCGCTCCATGGGCTAAGACATGTGTTTTCCTCAATGCTGGCCAGCTCGGGCAAGGTGGACTTGTTCACGCTGCAGCGCCTGTTGACGCATAAATCGCCATTAATGACACAAAGGTATGCGCATTTGCGCGATGAGACGCTGAAAAAGGCTTCCAATTTGGCCGGTGATATCGTTCAGCAGGTAGCCAAAACCGAGGAGAGGGCCGAGAACGTTGTTAATTTAGACGATCATAAAAAATAATTAACTTATGGGGCATAGGGAAGCGCACCCGAAAAGCCGGTTTCCGGTCGGATCAGGATAACGTCATATAATCTGCCCTCACCGATTGTGATGCCGCCTCCTGCAAGGTGGAGAGCGGACCACACGGATAGCCCAACCAAAGAGCCAAGAGTATAATCGA
>JAFDDL010000557.1 GCA_019310865.1 Deltaproteobacteria bacterium
GCATAGAAATCATCAAAACTGGTTTGCCTGTTCTCCCGGCAGGCCTGGGCATGCCACTCGGCGCCATACTCCCCGCCCCCGCGGATATTGGCAATGGCATAGACGCCGCCGAGGCTTAGCCAGAGCCCGATTTCCGGGGTGTATTCCGGATTGATGGCCTGGTTGAAGCCACCGTACGCATATAAGAGAGTGGGATTATTACCACTACGTTCCAGGCCCGGCTTATGCATCAAGTATAGGGGAATCGATGTACCGTCCTGAGCAGGGTAAAATACCTGGGAGATTTGGTACATATCGGGATCCATGAACGGCTCAGCCGGTATTGTCTTTTCGATCACCTCGAGTCTGTCGGCCAAATCGTAGTTGAAATTGATGCGCGGTATCAGAAAAGACTGAATGCTGATGCGCACGCCGGTATGGCTCTTTTGCACGGCATCCACTGTAAAAAGACCCGGCAGATCCAACTGCCGAATTAAGTCCTCTTTTAAATTATAATGCTTCACCAAATCATGCGCGTCTTTGACAAAGGTGACCAGCAGGTTATTCCCGGCGATCACAGCCTTTCCGGCCCCGCCAAACCGCTCAGGCCGTGCGATCGGCAGTTCCCCCTCCGGAACCAGATCCGTCCAGTATTCCCGCTCGGGTCGGTTGAGGTCAATGGCCACGATGCGTCCCCGTGGTGCGCCCGCGCAGGTGTGAAAAAATGCTGTGGATCCTCGACTACCAATCAATCTGACGTAGTCCTTCAGGTCATCGAACAGGGGTATGAATCCGCTATGATCGCTTTGGGCTGATGCCTGGGGATAGACTTGGTTGATCGACTTAACCATCACCCCTGTTTTTGAGGCACTGAAATGGTGGGTTAATATTAATAGATGTTGGTTGTCTTCACTGAGAGCTGGAAATGCAAGTTGCCCCGCGCCTTGGTGATAGTCAAAGATGCGAATGTCAGTTTCATGGGGCGTCCCCAGGCAATGCCAGTATACGCCATCGAGACGATTGGGATCTTCGGCAAACAGACGCCGAGACATGTTGTAATAATAGCCTGCCTCGCTTGGGTGCCACGCCACCATGGGGGCGACCGTTTCCAGGCTATCGGATTCGAGAACTTTTCGGCTCTCAACATCGTAAACATAAAGTCTCACCAAGGGTGAGCCCACCGGCCCCAGATTATAGGCAACATATCGTCCCGAAGGGCTTACATGAATGAATTCCGCGGTGATTCGATCGTCGGTATTATTGACGTCGGCTACGACCTGCTCTTCTTGGCGCCCACGGTCATATACACATAAAAGTGGCTCGGGCCGATTCTCCCGATAAGCAAAGTAAAATTCCCGTTCACCGCGTGTACAATGCCATGCATGTGGGATCGATGTATGATTCCGCTCAAGGAAATTCAGGCAATCATCCACATCTGCCTGATCGCTCAGGAAGTCGCCTGCCAAGTTATGTTGGGCAGCGGCCCATTTTATCACCTCTGGACTTTCGGTCTGCTCCAGCCATCGATATGGATCGGGCACGTCGATTCCGTGAAATCGGCGAAACTCAGATCCTTGTCGTGTATTGGGATATTCTATCTTCATATTTTATAGCCACTTCTAAGAATCATGGTTGCTGTTGAGCATCACGGGTAAAAGTAGATGAGACGGCCTGCACTGATCGTGATAAACACTCTGGTGCGCCACTTTTGTCTTCGTTTCGGTCGCCAATTCTCCACCTGTGTTTGGATTGGGATCAATCAAGGGAAACAGGCTGCTGGTCACCTCCAGGCGGATGCAATGGCCCTTCTGAAATACATGGCCCAGATCGTTGAGACGAATCCGGTAGGTTTCCACCCGGCCGGGCTTTAATAACTCGGCTGTTTCAAAGCTGTTGCGATAGCGTGCCCTGATCACACCTCGACCGTGGCTCAGGTTCACCGGTCTGCCATCGGGGAAAACATCGATTATTCGAACCACAAAATCGGTATCCAGCGCATCGGATGCGGCATGGAGTATCATATGGATTTTACCGATGATTTCCACCGGCGCCTTCAGGGGATCCGTGGTAAAGACCAGTATATCCGGTCGAAGTTCGACGGTACTGACATCCTCGCCATACTGCTGGTAGTCCACAGGATTGTTCGGATCGTAGCAAAAGGTGTCGACTGCCTCATCTGCCGGAGTTACCGTGCTCAATCGGCCGTCTTCCTGGCTGGTATTGGCGTTACCGCCACTGTGAAGATAATAAGGGGTGATGGTGGACGCGGGCGGATACTGGTCAAAATCTCGCCATTGGTTAATACCTGTCACAAAGAGGCGCACCCGGGGCACATGGGACAATCCGCCATCGGTTTGTTTCAGATAGCTTTCAAAAAAGACGATTCGCTCGGCCAGGGTGTCAAGCCTGGCCGTTTCACCAAATTCAAGCAATCCTTTTTTCGGCTCACCGCCCAGGTAGCAGCCGGCATGATCCCAGGGGCCGATGATTAAAAAGGCGTTTCGCTTATCGGCAAAGTTTTTTTCAATTCCGTCCCAGTAAAAGAGGGATCCCGCCTGGTCCCCATCGAACCAGCTTGTCACTGTCATGACCGGCAGCGATTCGATGGCCTTGAAATGTGCCGATGTAAAGTAAAGATCCTTGAGCCGATCGATAAACACATCCCGGTCCAGCACATCATAAAAAAGTTTACCGGTTATTCCGATCCTTTTTCCCAGGGCCTTCAGGGGCCGGACGGTCTTCATCAGCCGGTAGATCTCTTCCTCCCGATCCTCCACATCAATGCCATCCAGGGCGACGTTCCAGGTAACGGCCCAGTCAAGTTGCAGACCGCCACCAATATAGGGTATCTCATTGAAAAAATCTCCGGCCGGAACCGAAGGAAGGATACACACCAGGTGGGGCGGCCGCATTCGCGCCGCCAAGTATTGGGCTGTTCCCAGGTAGGATCCACCGTCCATCCCCACCCGGCCATTGCACCAGGGCTGTGCGGCGATCCACTCGATGGTGTCATATCCGTCTTGGCCTTCGGCAAAAAAAAAGCTGAATTCGCCACCGGATTTTCCCCGCCCTCTGACCATCTGGTAAACCACGGCAAACCCGGCATCGACGTAGGCCTGAAGCCTGAGGCGATCATATTCGCTTTTGTCATTGCCATAGGGAGAGCGAATCAGGATCGCCGGATAAACGCCGTTTTCTTCCGGCGGCAGATAGACCTCCGCGGAAAGGCCCACGCCGTCTCGCATGGGAATGCGAACATCGCTTAGAATTATAACCTGATCATTCAT
>JAFDDL010000558.1 GCA_019310865.1 Deltaproteobacteria bacterium
GTCTGATTCGTTCTCGAGTAATTTTCGGTTTGAGTGCACCCCCGTTAAATAGTATCAGATCCGGTGCAGCCGTCTTTTTTCCGAGTCGGGTGCGAATCTCATCCTGGTGATTGCGCAGGAACCGCCCCAGATGCCGGGTAATGGCAGACTCCGACTCATAGGGTAGGCCGAATTCGGTAATAGCCTTTTTCGAAGTTTGTTTGCCGGCCTCCCGATCCGTTACCAGGGGGTAAAAGCCGTCCAGAACGCTTTGTTCAACATCTTCCCGTGTCAATTCTGCAGACAATGTGCCGGCGATCAGACGGCTACCTGACCCCATTAGGGTTATGGTCCTGGAATCCACGGAACCAGCCAAAATCGCTTCCTTGGCCTGGCGACATTGATGACAGAGGATTTTCCAGCGGTCTTGGCTGAGCGAAGCCGTTTTCCCGGAAAAACGCATCTCCACCTGTCGGGCAAGGGCAAGGTCCATATTGTCTCCACCTAACATCATGTGGTCCCCAACGGCCAGTCTTTCAAATCTGGGGCTGCCGGAAGTCTCCTGCATACTGATCAAAGTAAAATCGGTCGTTCCACCTCCGACATCGCAAACAAGGATCAATTCATTGGGCTTGACAAATTGCCGCCATCGATGCTCGTGTGAAATAAGCCAGCTGTAAAAAGCCGCCAGCGGTTCTTCCAGGAGTGTAATTCGGCGAATCCCCGCTACAGAGGCTGCTTCGACCGTAAGATCCCGAGCCACTTCGTCAAAAGAGGCCGGCACGGTAATAACCACCATTTGATTTTCTAAAAATAGCTCGGCATCATCTCCGTGAAATCGGTTCCAGGCATTTCTGATATGGGTTAGATAGGCGGCCGTCGCTTGCACCGGAGACACCTTCGCCACTTTTCCCCCGCTACCCCAGGGGAGAATTTTGGCGTGGCGGTCCACGCGACTGTGGCATAACCAACTTTTGGCCGAGGAAACCAACCTGGCGGGTACGGTTGCACCGTGGTCCCGGGCAAAAGCACCCACCAGATGATCTTCGGAGGTTTGCCAGGGAAGCGCCAGCGCCTCTTTTGAAATTTCGTATTCCCCCGGTATGTATAAAAAAGATGGCAAAACCGGCAACCGGTTGATTTCGCCTGGCCCTGTCAACTGATGTGTTCTAAAAAGCTTGATGGGGGGTCGGTTTTGCACGTGGGTGGATTCGGCCGGCATGCGGCGGTCAACATAGGAAACCGCACAGTTGGTCGTGCCCAGGTCGATGCCGACGATATAAACTGGATCGCTCAATATAAACTCCAATATTATTTTATTAGATGCGGTATCAAAACCTTAGATCATGTTCAAGGGCAAGGCCGCAGCATTTTTGAAACCAAAGACATAGTGGTCTATTTCGAGGATTTCAAAAATGCGAGAACGCAGCCATTGGACATTAGATAAGGTTTTGAAGTCACTTCTAAGATATTTCCACCTCAGCCGGGGCGATAATCGATGCGTTTTGTTTGCCGGACAGTGTGGGTAGTTCCGGCCGCTTCACCTGCCAGCCTGGGTGCCGCAGTACACCGGAAAATGGGGGGTCTCCGGACACATTTCCGACAAGTTTGATGCAACTCGGATCAAATCCGGGGTCGATTATTACGGATTCTCCCTCTGGTTTGTCAATAACCGGTTTGGGCATTAGCGTCTTGTTTACAACCTTCTTGCAGCTTTCATGAATACTGCGAACAGTCGCACCGATTTGCGCATCTTCATAAAGGCTCAGATCTTCTGCCAGAAAGTCCATTAAGCGTCCTTCTCGCTGAAAAACCGATAGAAGATACAGGAACATCCTGCGGTCGTGTTCCCGTTTTTCACCTCGTGCGGAAGCTGGTTTTATTTCTTTCACTTTCTTTGAACCCGGTGCAAGTCGCGTTGCTTTATCAAACACTGATCGTGATGATTTCCAGATCAACAGGGTCAGTATCAAGAATAGTACAACAGCTGTTGGCGTCCCATACAGAATGAAGTCTGTTTCAAAGCTGGAAATAGCGGCGGAAAATTTGTCTGCCGTTTCAGGCGACGCCGATGGAAGGTTAACCGATGCCTGTCTAAGCCAGTGTATTGCCAAAAAACCCGCGCCGTAGAGAATCAAAGCGTACGGTAAGAGAATGAAAAAAACGATCCAGTAAAATCGACGAGAAAAAACCTGTTTGGGTGTCATTTACAACTCCTGTAAAGAATATTATAATGATATTTTAAAATAAGGGAGATTAATTAGTTGCAACGATGGTGTCAAGCCCGCTTTCGGAAATTGAGATGTCCACCTGGTTTCGATATCACTTTGCCATATGTTTAAAGCCGTGTTATAAAATCCTTAGATAGAACTGAATCGTATCAATCCGGAGAAAATGCATGGATTCGCCCAAAAAAAGCGCTGTTGCCTGCAGCCCCAATCAAACGCTCTCAAAATCTGTCGGTGTGCTCACAAAGAATCCTTCGCCCAAACATTTTCACCATCGATTTGATTTCGAGATCGGCTACTTTGTCAAAAGCCCATGCAGGACCTGCAACCAGCGCCCCGAGTTCCCAGGTTGTAACGACACGTGTGATATATTGAATAAAATCCATACACTGCTGTGTGAAAGCGTCTCATGCACCCGGCGTGGATGACATGTTCTGATGCAGAAAGTGCTGCTCATAGCGCTCGGGATTCTGTATGTCCTATTCCCCTACGATTTGCTTCCGGATTTTCTGGTTGGTTGGGGCTGGCTTGATGACCTGGTCGTCGTAATCATTGTCTGGAAATTCATGTCCAGATTGGCCCGACGCCAGGGTACCTATCAGAAAACCCACCGCGCGCAGTCTTTTCAAAATTCCGATAACCGGCGGTATACACGAAATGGTTCCGGTATAAATGAACCGCCACCTCGAATAAATCCCCATGCCGTGCTTGGCCTTGCAACCGATGCATCAGCCAAGGAGATACGCCAGGCCTACCGCCGGCTTGCCAATCAATATCATCCGGACAAGGTTGTGCACCTCGGTGAGGAATTTCAGCAGCTTGCTGAAAAACGGTTCAAGGAAATTCAGGAGGCCTACCAGACGCTCATAAAGAACGTCTGAAACCACTTCTATGCACTCAAACGGCCAATCCCATTGCTGATCGAATTTTCTTCGAGCCAGTATGGATGAATTAAATCTTCAAAAATGGCCAGCGCTGCAGCGGATCCCTGACCGGTTGCGGTGACAATCTGTTTAAACCCACCTTCCACATCACCGGCTGAATATATACCCGGG
>JAFDDL010000559.1 GCA_019310865.1 Deltaproteobacteria bacterium
GACTCTGCCGCGTTTTGAAATTCGACATCGCCCGTACTACCAATATTCACAACAGCATTCACCACCATGTCTTCGTAATTATAGTAAAAAGCGGAGCCGTTTATACGAAGGCGATCGTTAAACCAGTCGGTCTTAAAGCCTGCCTCATAAGACCATAATATCTCCTGATCAATCGTTGGGGGGCTGATACGATTTCGTGCAAAACCGCCGCTCCTGAATCCTTTCGTTACCATGGCAAAGAAAAAGGCATCATCGTTCAGACGGTAGTCGATTTGAAATTTCGGGCTCACATCATCCCAGCTGTCCGATAGGTCTTCATCCCGGCCGTAAGGAAAAAGAGCGGAATAATTATGAGACTCGAGGAATATATAATCCTTCTCTTCATAACTATATCTTAACCCTGTAGTTAGGTTAAGCTTGTCGGTAATAGCATAGGTAAGGCTCCCAAAGCCTGCCCAGGCGTCCGTTTTGACATCTTCACTCCAGTAAATGTGCCAACCCGGGATCGCATATCCGTAAAACAGATCCAGCAAGGGCCACTCCTGTTCCGAGCAATAATAGAATAATCCCAAAATCCACTTGAAGCGACTCCAGTTGGCATTGAGTTGAAGCTCCTGAGAGAATTGATCGCTTCGATCATCGTAAGTTATAGTAATTGCATCGAATAAGCTTCCGTCCATATCGTGCGGCAAATAGGTGCGCTCATATTTACGAAAAGCAGTTGTGGAGCGCAGGGTCATATCGTTGGGCAAATCGATGGTAACATTTGCTGAAATGCCCCAGTTTTCGAGTTCATCATTGGCGGGTGCATCCGTACTAACGGTCCAGAAATCACCGGGGATCAGTGTGGACGCGGGAATTCCTGCAGCAGCAGCCGCCGCACCCAAACCACCGGAGGAGTCCAGCAGCTTCCATATAAAAATATGCTCATCTTTCTTTTGGTAATCTCCGCCTATCCGGATGTCCACATTATCCGTGGGCGTAAATTGTATCACCCCTCGCACTCCGGTGAAATCCTGGTCCATCAAATCAGGTCCGACAATATTTTTGATATAACCATCATGCTCGCTGTTCGAAATGGAAAATCGTGCCTTGATTTTATCCTTGACGATGGGACCGCTTATTGCGGCATCAACCCGTCTCTTATTAAAATTGCCCACTTCTAGTCCAAATTTGAGCTCCAGCTCGTCGCTGGGTTCTTTGGTAATAATGTTGATAGCGCCACCGGTGGCGTTTCGACCGTACAGGGTACCTTGGGGTCCTCTCAGGACTTCGACTCGCTGAACGTCAAAAAAGTCTGAACCAGCGCCATATCCTTTATCAAGGTACACGCCGTCCAGGTAAAAGGCGACGTTCTGTTCACCACCATTTTCTAGAGCCTTGGTCCCGACGCCCCTGATGTACCCTATCGTGTACATCGCATAAGGTTCGATCTGAACGTTGGGTATGTATTGGCTAAGGTCCGTAAGTTTGGTACTGTGTGTGTTATTGATTTGCTCAACGTCATAGGCTGTGATAGACATGGCCGTATCTTGAATATTGGTTGCGCCTGTTTTTGTGGCGGTGACCACCGTATCTTCGAGGATGTAATCTCCGTAGGATTTGTCCGGGTTAGGTTTTTCCTGTGCTTGCTCGGCAACCGGCTGCATTGTCGCTTCCGGCTCGCCGTTGACTGCCACCGGTTGCGCATCGGTTGCCATTTTGATTGCGATCGTTGCATCGCTGGTCTGCTTGAACGAATAACCCGTATCTTTGAGCATGAGCTCTAACGCCTGATTCGGGGTGTATTGCCCGGAAACCAGCTGTGTTTTCACGGAAACACCATCTTGCACGGTGTGAACCAGACTGATGTCAGTCTGGGAGGCGAACGCATCCAACGCGAGTCGGAGCGACTGGGCGGGAATGTTGAATAGCAATTTTGTTTGCTGTGCGAATCCGGACGAATGCAGAGACAGAACCATGGTTACCGCAAGGAACACGAACAACAGTGATTTCCGGTCATACCGACCGCCGATAAACGATACCATCTTTTTCATACACATCTCCTTTTCTCACTGAACATTAAGGGGTTGGGGTTATCAATGCGGGGAATTCACCCCGCGGGATTCTTAATGAAATTGTCATGTGACGGTTTTGGACCCCTAATATACTAAACGGAGCGTGAAAAAAAATGAATAACATTTTTTTTCAAAATGGTGACCATCGCTCCTGTTCAGGAAAGCAAACACCCTGAAATATAAGCGTTTATTCGGTACTGCTTCAGATCGGGCCGTATTGAAAACTGAACCTTGAACTTTAAAAGTTGAACCTCGCCCCTTTTTTTCATTATTCATTTGTCGGCGGATTACGTTTATATTATATAGAGGCTAATAAATATGGCGGCCACCGACTTTCGAGTCTAAAATTGAAATCGGCGATCGGTTCAACACGATTTGCCGGCCCATCGGCACCCGAAATAAAACGGGGGCCCAAGGTGAAGATTCGGTTTATCTATATGGAAAAGGACTTGGATAATAAGGAAAAAGAGGATCAGGCGAAGGTCGTTTCCGGCGAGTTTGCCGGCTCTGCCCCGGATATCGACCGCCTGATAACTTCCATATACAACAAGCATAACCAGCGGCTTCATCAGTATCTGAAAAGCCACCTGACATCGGCCGAGGATGTGGATGACGTGTCGCAGGAGGTTTATCTGCGGCTGTCTCGGCATAAAGCGCCCCATACATTAAAGCCCTCGTTTGCCCTGTTGCGAAAGATTGCGACCAATATTATAATGGATCTCTTTCGAACCCGGCATGCTCGAAAGGCGGATGCGCATGTTCCGATCCATGGTCTCAAGCTGGCATCACCGGCGCCGTCCCCGGAAGATGTCGTCAGTTCCAGAGAGGGGCTGGCCATATTGACAAAGATATTTGAGTCCTTGAAGCCAAACAGCCGAAAGGCCTTTTTGCTTCATCGTCTCGAAGGACTTAAATACAGTGAAATCGCTGAAGAAATGGGCATATCCAAGGCAATGGTCCAGAAACACATTTCGCATGTCCTGCTCCAGCTGGAAAAAAAGCTGCGACTGCAGCGAATAAAAGAAGACGAATTATGAATGATAAACGTTCTCATAAAAATAAACGGGCAGCCCAAGCCGCCGAGTGGTTTACGAAAACCATGTCGGGGGATCTGAGCCCTGAAACCGGATGGCAGCTGCGAGCCTGGCTGGCCGAGAGTCCCGAAAACCGTGACGCGTTTGAGTTTCTGGGCGCCATATG
>JAFDDL010000042.1 GCA_019310865.1 Deltaproteobacteria bacterium
GCGAACCCCCACCAATCCACCGACCGGTCCGGAATGAAGCGTGCTGACAGGTTTCACCACCTCTGAGCGCGACAAGCCGCCTGCGGCCTGCATTACCAACAGCGGCTTTTGGTACCCTGATTCGGCCAGCCTGCCTTTGACTCTCTCCAGTAAGGTTTTAAGGGCAGTGCCGATGTAAAGATTTACAATTGTGCTGTTCGCTCGAGAGCATTCTCTTATTAACGGAGAAACAGCACTCGAAAAAGACGTGGCCATTCCCGGTGCCATCTCCTCGATAATCTTTCTAACCCTTTCCTCATGGTCATTGTTGAGAAAAGACCACAACAGGATTACGCAAATTCCTTCGACACCGGCATCGATAAGTTCCTGAACTGCTTTTCTTACCTCCTTTTCGTAAAGGGGTATGATCACATCACCGGCGGAATCAATTCGCTCCGTCACACCTTTTATTCGGGTTCTGGGAATAAGTGGTTCGGGGTAATCGGTTGTTGGAACGTGAATACTTTGCACGGGGTGTATCCCGGCCCATCTCCCCATGCTTCTACCGATAATGGTTGTATCTTCAAAGCCCTTGGTAATTATGAGCCCAAGGTCCGGAGCCCCCTGCCGGGTCAGGATCGCATTGGTGCCGGCGGTGGTGCCATAGCCCAGAATTTCCGTCTTTGAAAGCACATCCTCTAAACTCAAGCCCATGTTTTCTGCAGCCGCTGAGACACAGTTAAAAAAACAATGTTCCAAATCATCCGGCGTCGTCGAGGACTTCCCATTCACAAACGTGCCATCAGGCCTCACAATAACAGCATCGGAAAAAGTGCCGCCCGTATCCGTGTACACGATATATTTCTCATTTTGTTCTTCCATGCGTACCTCCCGTGCCAAGTCAAAGGGTGATTGTTATTACTATTTTATCTGTTTGATTATCAAAAACACTATCAGATTACATATTCTATTTTTGGATAGCGAAAAGAGATGTCACTATAACTGGAGAAGAATGTCATGCCTATCCAAGTTAAGGTCAATTTTTGCGAAACGACATACAAGTCTCGACCGATCGTTCGAACGGCTTCTAAGCCGTTATTATATATTACCCTTTTATAGCAAGTATGCCAACCCTGCGTGATCGTGGATAGATTGGGGATATAATTCCCCTACTCGGTATATGTTGCCGGCCTAAATAATTGTATCGATCAGGCCTCTAAGCCTCTTTCTTTGTCCGTCAATGGCGCTAACTAAGCGGATCGATAATTTGATACAGTTGCTGACAAACCGCTTCTATGTTCATTGAGCCGTCTTTTTTGTACCACCGGACACTCCAATTGCAGATACCGAGGATGGCGTTGGTAACAATGGTACTGCTCATCCCTGAAAAACGACTATCGCCTTCTCTCTGTATCTGGCGAATTATCTTCCTGAGAAAGCGTGCGTATTGTTTCCTGCCTTCATCTTGCATTTTAGCATGTTGCGCACTGAGAGTTCCTTCCTCCCGAAGATAAATGCTAAGAACATCGCCTTTGTTGGCCACCATTTCCATGTGCAACGCAATAAACTTCTTAAGCTTTTCCGTACCGGAGAGATCTTCATCATTTGCGAGCATCGTCAGCCTGATCATGGCTTTGGGATAGGCGATGTCAAGTATGGCTAACAGGATCGCCTCCTTGTTTTCAAAATGATGAAAAATCGTGCTCTTGGTTATCCCCACTTTATTGGCAATCATCTGCATTGAGGTTCCGTGATAACCGTTCTTACAGATCAAATCAGTGGCGACTTTAATAATCTTTTCAGCACTGCCCTTCATTTGTTTTTCCTCCTTTTGCATATCATCTCAATTACCTTGGAGCATATTTTGACACTCCCGATAAGTTGTCAATCAATTTTCAACCGATTGGTCGATTATTTTTAAATGGCAACCGTATGCAAAGTCAAGAAAAAACCAACGTTCCGATACGCTCGCTTCCATGTCAGCCTGTTCTTTTGAGGCCTAATCCCTAACAATTATCGTTTCCAATATGAAAAAATGACAATTGCGTCGCTGTGGCATGCCGGCGGATGTTTTTCAAAGAACATTTTATCTGAAATCAAGTTTGGCGGTAACGAACTCAGACTATGAATTCTACCGAATGGTCGGTTCAATTAAATCATTATATTCCGACGAAGTCAAGAAAAAAATGAATTTAATTTAAACCAACATATTTATTGCCTTCATTACATATTTCAAGTGATTATTTCACGTCTTATTCCAATTCATTTTTAACCGACCGATCAATTATCTCGGCAAGATCGAATATTTTGATTTCATCCTCAAGATTTTTATCTTTAATCGCGTCGTCAAGCATAATCAGACAATATGGACATGCAACGGCAAATGTCTTGGCACCGGTCTCCAACAGCTGATCACAGCGCATCCTGTTTATCCGTTCCCCGATATCCTCCTCCATCCACATGCGCCCCCCACCGGCACCGCAGCAAAAGCTTGTCCGTTTGAGGCGCTCAGGTTCTACAAGGTTGATCCCCGGAACCGAGTTGATAATCTCCCGGGGGGTATCGTAGATATCGTTATAACGGCCGAGGTAGCAGGAATCGTGGTAAACCACCGCCCCATTAAAACCTAACTGCGTTTTCGGTTTAATTCGGCCTTGGGAAATTAGAATTTTAATCAGCTCTGCGTGCGAAATGACTTCATAACTGCCTCCGAATTGGTGATATTCATTTTTCAACGTATTGTAACAATGCGGGCAGGAAGTGATTATTTTTTTGACACGAAATTCATTCCATATTTCGATATTCGCCTGTATCATCGTCTGGGCGAGATATTCATTTCCAAGTCGTCTGGCTGTTTCACCGCAGCACATTTCGTCGTTGCCCATACAGGCAAAATTAACACCGCCCTCGTTCATCAGGCGGACAAACGATTTGGATACCTTCTTGTTGCGATCGTCAAAGGATCCCGCACATCCCACATAGTATAGATATTCAAAAGTCGGGTTTTCATCTACTGTCTTGACCCCAAGGTCCTCAAACCAGTCCGCCCGCGAATTGGATGCCAGAGACCACGGATTCGACATATTTTCCCAGCCCTTATAAACGTTGGTTAATTCGCTTGGGAAACGGCTTTCCATTTGTACCAGATGCCGTCGCATGTCGACGATATTGGGAATGTGCTCTATGAGAACCGGACAATTTTCAACACAATGGCCGCAGGTTGTGCAAGACCATATCACATCGTCCTTGATGATCTCACTTGTCAGAAGCCCTGTTTTCTCAAGACATTTCATCGCCTCCTCATCCTTTTTCGTCAGCTTGTACCAGGCGGCAAGCACCATGAGGGACGTGTTCTTTTTGAGGTGATCCCGTTCGTCCATGATGAGCGACTTTGGAGAAAGCGGTTTTTCCGAGAGATGCGCCGGGCAATTGGCTTGACAGCGACCGCATTCGGTACAGTTATACATATCGATCGCACGTTTCCAGGAAAATTCCACCAGTTTGCCAACACCAAAAATAGCGTCTTCATCCTCAAGGTCCTGCTTGGCCAACGCGCCTTTTTTATCCGGATCACTTAAAAAAACACCGGGCAGCGATAATACCACATGAAAATGTTTGCCGTAGGGCAGATAATTCAAAAAGGCAAAGACAAAAATTACATGCCCCCAAAAACCGATTGCGTGCAGAAAACTTGTTGTCCCCAAGTCTTTCCCGAGACCAAAGGCCGTCATGATATTCATGCCGAAAACGCCCATGAAGGCGGTTTGTTGCTCAGGATTGTCCGGGTACAGAATAAACAGCGTGCCGCTGTAAAGGACTTCCAGCACCATCATCGCAAAAATCCATATAAGGATCAGATTGGCCTCCCAGGAAAGCGTCATTCGCTCAGGTTTGACGATGATTCGTCGGATGAGCGCACCCAGCGACCCCATCATGACAGCCAGAACAAAGAGATCCTTGATGAAGGCATGTCCCAGCCCCAGGGCGGTCTCGTGTAAACCGGGCAGAGACCAGTTTAAAACAAACCCACGACCCACCAGTTGAATCGTGTTGAAACTGACTGCTAAAAAACCCCAAAAGATCAATACATGGGCAAGACCATGCAACAACTCGAAACGTCGAAAAAACCGAATCTGACCGAGTGCATACTTAAGCAAGTTTACAAAACGAACGAATGGTTTATCCCATCGTATATCCGGTTGCATCACAAGCAACGGCATCAAGCGCCGGAGCATGGAAATCGTGAACGCAACAAGTGTAATAAACAGCAAAAGGCCCATTAACATCGGGTTCACGGATCACCTCATTCCCTCTTTGAACTCACCCCATTTCTTTTTTAATAGCGCTCGTCAGCTCCGGCATGGCTTTAAACAGATCCGCCACTAGGCCAAAGTCAGCGACTTCAAATATTGGCGCTTCTTCATCTTTATTAATTGCCACAATTACCTTACTGCTTTTCATACCGGCAGTGTGCTGCAAAGAACCTGAAAGTCCTACGGCTAAATAAAGAGAGGGGGCAACAATTTTACCGGTTTGTCCCACCTGCAGATCGTTTGAGACCCAACCGGCGTCCACTGCGGCACGCGTTGCCCCAACGGCGGCGCTAAAGATATCGGCGAATTCCTCGAGCAGCTTAAAGTTCTCACCACTTTTCAGCCCCCGGCCACCCGAGACAACCACGTTTGCTTCGGTTAGATCAGGGCGATCATTCTTGGCTTCGTGCATCTCGATAAATCGGCTTTTTGTTTCAGGAATAGAAACCGTGGCAGATGAAACCGGCGTATCGCTATCCGAAGCTTTTGCCTCATCAAATGCAGTGCTCTGGATGGTAACCACTTTAATGTCCGTCTTTATTTCGACAGTGGCGACGGCGTTACCGGCCCACATTTCACGGGTGAAACATTCGCCGTCAAAACTAAGAACACCGGATGCCATACCGGCGCCAAGTTTGGCGGCAACGCGAGGCATCACATCTTTGCCGGTCGTGCCTGCATTCATGCCGATAATTTTTGCGTCGCATGTCTTGGCGACTTCGGCGATGACATGCCCCCAGGTTTCCGCTGTATAATTTTTCAATTCCGGTTCATCCGCCAGGTGAATTTTCATTGCCCCAAAGCTTTTCAATTCATCGGCAATGCCGGCGACACCGTACCCAATCACCAAGAGGTGGAGTTCGGCACCAAGCTTGTCAGCGGCTTCCCTTCCAAAGGTTATTGTGTTGAAGGTGGCTTTTTTTAACCGTCCGCTTTGATGTTCCGCCACAATACATATGCTTGCCATCGCTATTTTCTCCTTCTATAGACAATCATTGTCTTGTCTAAATAATTTTCACCTCATTTTTGAGGGCGGCAACCAGTTCGGTTACATCGTTAACAATACGTCCCGCCTTGCGCTTTGCAGGCTCATCGTATTTTTTTATTACCACCTTTGGTGTCGTGTCGACACCGAGCTCGGAAGGGGTCATTTTTTTTATTTCTTTTTTCTTTGCCTTTAAAATATCGGGTAACTTGGCATAGCGTGGCTCATTCAAACGAAGATCCGCGCTGATAACCCCGGGCAGATCGATTTCAATGACTTCCGTACCGCCATCCACCTCTCGGTGTACTTTGGCCTTGTTATCCGTTATTTCGACATTGGAGGCGAAGCAAGCCTGCCCCCAGCAAAGATATTCAGCCAATAACTGGGCGGCTTGATTTTCATCATTATCAACGGCCTGTTTTCCCATGAGAACAATATCAGGTTTCTCCTCTTCGACGACTTTCACCATTATTCGGGCAATCGCATCGGCATCCAATTCGTCTTGCGTCACCACAAGTATGCCGCGGTGGCCGCCCATGGCAAGACAACTCCTGATTTCGAATTGGGCCTCCTCGCTGCCAATGCTGACAACAACGACCTCGCCACCCTTGTCTTCTATAATTCGCAGGCTTTCCTCTATGGCGATCTCATCAAAAGGGTTGACCTTGTATTTCATGCTCGACAACTCGATTCCCGAGCCGTCAGACTTGACTTTTATTTTCATCTCCGGATCAGTGACCCGCTTCGCCGTCGCTAGAATTTTCACGTATAGTCTCCTTCACGTTTTCCTTATTTATCCTTCTATATATCAACCCGCTTAATAATATTTATTACGTCCTCCTTTATCACCTTGCCAAGCAGCACAATTTCCGCGATGCCGCCCCTTTTTGCATAGGTGCTGGTTTTTGATTCATTGTCATTTCCCAACATCACTGACATGTTTTTCTTTTCCGATCCGTATGTTAGATTGATTCGTACTTCAGGACGCTTTAATCCAAATTTCTCTGCGCCTTCAACATTTTCGGATATTTTCCGGGTAACCGGTATCATGCATAAATTTCGCAAAAAATTTTCAATAGACCATTGGTCTATGTTTTTCACATATGGTGATGATAATTTCCAATTAATATCTTCCTTATCAAAACCGTATGGCTGATCCTTAAAATAGATGACTAAAGAGGAGATTTCCGAAGGATCGATCGATAAGAATCCTTTCGGTAAAATATATCTAGTGTCATAAAATAGTGTATAATAAACCCCGCCCAAAAAACATAAACTAAGCAGCAGGGATAACAGTCGTTTTTTCATATAAACTTCACCGCCGCCTTCGCTTTATAAATATGATGCATCCGGTTATGATAGTCATCATTGGTAGTAAAACACAAATAAGCTGTATTTCTCTATACTCTTTAGCAGACAGAAACAGGCCTCTACCGTAATCTATTTGACCCGGATGCGTGTCGAGCTCCTGTTCTGCCGCCCATTGGATAGTGTTGACAAACAGCTTGCCGTTTCCAAGCAATTTTATAAAGGTGTTATCAAAAAACCGTGCGTTTCCATATACAACAATTCTAGCGGTTTTGCCGTTATTTTGCGTAATTTTTCGCGTCATGCCCACAGTAACCGGCCCCGACTGGTCGGATATCGGGTTAAAGTCCTTTGTTTCTCTTATTCCCTTGGCATCGGATGTTGCCCAACTGGTTTTCCCTGTGGCGATCAGTTTCGTACTGAGAGTATATCCTTTTGTATCCATCTGAACGGGGCGACAAAGTGGAAAGACGCCAGGCATATCAAGGCCCCGGGCAATGGCGTGTCTCTTGTCAATAAACGGGATGA
Source organism: Deltaproteobacteria bacterium (assembly GCA_019310865.1). Next base: position 7,114 of record JAFDDL010000042.1, read on the forward strand.
CAATCGTGTAATCGTCCCATTCCGTTGGATGCCCTTCCTTGTCCAGGATGATTTTCCGTGGCAAAATAAACCCATATTCCGCTAACAGCTTTTCCAGATTGGGCAGGGGCACCGGATCGAGAAAAAACAGAGCGCTCCCGCCCTCCTGAATAAAGGATTGAATCAAATCAATCTCACGTTTGCTATAATCACGACTCGGCCCGACAATGGCAAGCACCCTCAATTGTTCCGGGATCTTTGCAATATTTCCCATGACCAGGTTTTTTAAATCATACCCCTCTCTCAGGAGCCGCATTTTTGCAAAATCAAAACCGTGTTCATCGCCGCGTTCCGCATTAAAATCAGGATCCCCCGGCCGTGGCATAAAATAAACAACCGTACTTTCTTTTTCGAGTAATTTTGTAAGCGCACCACGGATACGATCTTCCCAAGGAAACCCTGTTTTTTCTCTCCGTTCCTTGTATTCAAGTACCGTTGTATAATAGGAATGTACATCGTACTTCCGTGCCAAACCTGGATTCCGGTCCATATTTATTATTTCATATTCGACGAGGGGGTTTTGCCTTCGAAAAGGCTCCAACAGTGTTCTGATTTGTTCCTGATCCCCCTCTTTCTTGACAAATACGTTTATTTTCAAAGGACTATCAATATCTTCAATGACTTGTCTGCTCTGCACTGAAAGGGAGTGGCTCTGTTCAGGGGTTAAATCAAAACTCAAGCCGACCTTGGACATAATCATCTCAATTGCCGCAAAGATACTGATGGCCACCAGAAGCTCGATGAACAGCATGATATGTCTTCTATATCTATTCATATTCTATATAGTACCCATCCACAAATGGCTAATTTTCCCGATTTCTGTGTCAGGCGAAAATTTTAATCCGCGGAATACTCAATGTATGCCTGTGGTTAAAATTTTCTCCTTCCTTGAACTCGAAAAAATTATCCTATTTCTGGATGGACACTAGTGCCCATCCACAAATGGCTAATTTTCCCGATTTCTGTGTCAGGCGATAATAGCCTACCCCCAGTCCCGCATTCTCATAGCTCTATAAGTTATCGTAATGAATAATACGGTGGCGGAAACAAAAAAAATGACATCCTTCACGACAACGATCCCCCTCGTAAATTCCCTGAACCGGTCAAATACGGATATTCGCAACAAAACATTCAGCACTTCAGGTGTATATGCAGCCTCATTCCAGGTTAGGAACCAAAACAAGAGAAAGAGGCTGAAACTGACCGCTGCCGCAACGATCTCGTTTTCAGTTGTAAAGGAGATCAATATGCCGCTGGAAATAAAGAACGCACCTAACAAAAAACAACCCAAATAACAGGCAAAAAGCGGCCCCCATGAAAACGAATAATACAAGTTTAGTACCGCAGGATAACAGAAATTAAGGATGAGCAATAAGAAAAATACGGTAAGGCATGACAGGAATTTTCCAATTAAAATTTCCCAGTCCTTCAGCGGATAGCTCCAAAGCAGCTCAAGGGTACCCATTTTTTTCTCTTCCGCAAAAACGCCCATGGTCAACAGGGGAAGCATAAGAATGAGCACAAGCCTAAGAAGGTCAAAGTAATTTTCCCACAACCCTTTCACCACATCTGCGTCCAGTAGCACCCCAAAAAACTTAACGCTCGTATAAAAGAAAAATCCCGAGAGGACCAGGAATGCGCTGATAAGAATATAAGTCCTCAAGGATAAAAAATAGATTTTAAGTTCTTTTTTGTATATGGCCCACATGTTAACTACATCTCTTCTATTCTGGATAAATACAAGCGCTCGAGATTATCCACCTGGTCAAGTTGTTCGATGGCTTTTATTCGACCGTTGTCGATAATAATAACCTTCTTGCACGTCGCTTTCACCTCTGAAAGGATGTGGCTGCTTAAAAAAATAGTCCTGTCCTCACTCAGCTTTTTGATATATTCTCTGAATTCAACGATCTGCTGGGGATCCAGGCTATTGGTGGGCTCATCGAGTAGGAGTAATTTGGGGTCATTGATCGCGGCCTGGGCCAGGCATACCCGTTTTTGAAATCCCTTTGAGAGGGTTTTGATGGTCTGCCGAGACCTGTTCCGGAGACTGAACAACTCCATCGTTTCGAGCACCTGGTCTCTCTTTTTCTTGCCGTTGAGCCCTTTGGCCTCCGCCACAAATTCAAGATACCCCTTCACGGTAAATTCACCATAAAATGGAACTTGTTCGGGCAAATACCCTATTACCTTTTTTACGGAAGATGTCGATTGGGTAACATCTATCCCACCGATAAATACCCTGCCGCTGGTGGGTCTGAAAAAACAAGACAAAATCCGAAGTGTCGTGGTTTTTCCCGCCCCGTTAGGACCCAGAAACCCCACGACCTCCCCGGCATCCACCTCGAAACTGATGTCGCTCAGGATCTCCTTTCCCCCCAGTTCTTTTCTTAGGTTCTCTGCCTTTATCACGGTTCCCTCTTGCCACTTTACCGACAACGGTAAAGAAAAGGGTGTTCGAAACCCTTTTATTTACCGTTGAATTCCGAAAAAGCCTCGCGCTTTCTGAAGGGTGAACCACTCGGGCGGCACCCCGATATTCGCCTGGGTTCCGAAGTTTCGGTGATCTGAATGATGCTTTCGCTGATGATCAATGAACATCGGATTGGTGACTCTGTAAGAGCTATCCGGCTCCGCCAGGCATGTATAGTCAAAATTGGACTTCCAGAAATTCCCGCGCTTATCATAGTACATGACGGTTGTACTCCACCACGTGTCCGGATCTATCAATATCCATAACTTGCTGTAGATGTGCGGCCCAAATACACTTTCCTTGGGTCTGGCCTCCACCACATACATATTCACCTTTTGGTAATAATCGTCAAACCCCGTCAACTGTTTGGACTTATACATGCTTAACGGCCGACACATACGCTGGGTGATGGTTTCCCTGCGTCCCAAGTATTTCCATTCATACTGCAAGGGCTTTCCATACCAGCCCAGCAGATCGTCAAATGTCGCATCATCGCCCGTACCCGTGGAATCCTGTCGCTGTGCCGCCGACATGCGCCTGGCCCTTCGAATCGCCGGAATATAGAGCCACTGGTCATCCCACTTGAGCGGATCGTCATATCGGTACGAGAGCGCGATGATTCCCCGGATATCATAGGGATTTGCCCAACCGAATATTTGAATCCGATGAATGTCCTTTTTATTCCCCGGCATATTGGGCATGGGCTCTATGAATTTACGCCCTGTAATGGAAGTTTCTAGCCAGGCCCCGTGGGTCAGTCGTTCGTTCCAGTTTCGATCCACGATGGTATCGGAGTGTGAGTAATTGTGATCGTCATTATCCCGGCCGCCCCAGTAGTAATTATAGGCAATCTTCAAGCCGGCCTGGGGATCGTCCTCTTTAATCAAGTCAGGATGGAAAGGGAGATATCCGCCGTCGTAATTGGTAACCCCCCCATTTTCATCCAGGGTTGCCCGCCCCTTGTTCTTCTCTGTCCATTCCTCGAATTTTCCCCCGACTTTAATCTTTTTATATTTCACAAGGCGAATCGTCCATTCATCGGTATTCCATTCCTTGGGGTTCTTTGCGATCTCGTACATATTGGGGGCCAACAGGTCTTTGATCTCATCGACGTTGGATGAGTTATAGATCTTAATAATATTTTTATCCTGCTCTTCCGGCGGATAAACCGATTTAAAATTGAGATAATCTTTCCCGAAATCCTTTAGTGGTGGAAACTTGAATTTTCCGTCCATCTTGTGCCCTTCTTTTTTCCAACTCCAGGCATGAATATTCTGACAAAAAGTAAGGGCAAGAATAACTGCTGCCAGAAAAAATATTGTTTTTTTAAATAGTTGCCTTTTCATGAACAGACCCTCCTCTTAATATGGGGCATTTATCAAAACAAGCGTTACGAATTCATTAAAATGAATATTTTACTTTTAAATACACTTCGTTGTGCCTCTCAAACAGGCCAAACTCCTCGAAGTTGCTTTCTCCGCCCATGAAATTCCCCCCCAGCGTATAACTCCAGTGAAACCCCGTTGTCACAAAGGTCAAGGATGACTGAACCTGCCACCATTCATCATCCGGGCTCACGATAATTAAAGCGTCCGGGACGAGTCGTTCCATCATATACGCGGTGTTCATCTTCAAGGTCAGCACCTGGGTAACTTCCTGGATGCCTTGATCCCCATAGGTGGCGTCAATCAGGTTCTCGCGATCGTCTGTAAAGAGGTAAAAGTACTGCCCGCTTACAAAGAAACTTTTTGACGGATTTAAAAACGGGATATAAACTTGCCTGTCAAATCCCACCATACCTTTGATCTGATCCGTTTCAACAGAAGAAAAGCCCAACAGGGTGCCAATATCAACAGCAGGGTTTGGAATTACCGCTTTATTGAATTCTATATCTTTTATATATACAAACTCTCCACGCAATACCGTTTTTATACCTGCAACAAAGGCATTAAATGTGAAACCGAAGTTGTCGTATTTCTTGTATTTCAAAAATATTTCAGGCAGGAACGTACCACCGGGTCCCGGGATAGGTGGTGCCGGAGAAGGTGGCGGTAAAAAACCGCCGCGAAATTCCAATATGGGCATATCGTTGGTTGTGTGAAAATAAAATGCACTGAATTCAATACCGGCCAGTTGTGATTTATAGCGGATTCGAGCGCCATACTCGTAATTATCGTCATAATCATCCGGTTCATCATACACGAAATAGGGCATCATATCCGCGCCCCATGGATTAAATCCCCTGGCGGCATTGGGTATCGGAAACGCCCAGGGGGAACCGCTGCCGGGCTCTCCCCTGACGGCCCGCTCATAATCCCCGGTCACGATGACATCTAGTATAAAATCACTCAATGCCGGATGGGTCAGGTTTGCATATGCTGCCACAATTGGAATGCGGAGATCCTCCCACGGCTCTAAGTTGAAATGCCTGGCAATATTCACCGGATTGATGATATCGGCGAGGCGAATACCATCGGCTTCTCCCCATGTAATCTGCTGCTTGCCAAGCCGGAGGTTTCCGTATTCCATCAGACTGACATCTGCAAACGCCTCTCTGAGTTCCACATCTTCACCCCAATCGGAGCTGTTCCGGTTAAACCTCTTGGAATACACACCATACGGGTCCAAAAACCCCATACCGGTTTCATGGTATCGAGATTCGTAAGCATCACTTACGTCATATACCCACTCCTTGTAAGCGCGAACAATTGCCGAAAACCGAATGATATCCGTCGGTACAAAAGTGGTCTCTATATCCGCTATTGTCTGTGCCATGGAAAAATCACCGGATTCAAAATCAGGGCCTCCCTTCTGTGAGTCTTGAAGGTGAACACCGACTTGCGCAATCACCTTTCCGTGGATAAACACCTTCCCGTCAAGAATATCGACTGCAGCGCTGTTGCCGATCCACAAAAAGAGAACGAACAGAGCAACAATGCCTCTGCAAGCCTGTCTGAACAGAATCTTAGGAAGACGACCATTCATAATAGTGGGCATTAGATTACCTCCTTTTCCTAATTATAACGTTAAAGTCTCATTATCCTTGTCTCTAATTTTTATACCCCTAAGCGTCTCCGGATTTCCGCATTCA
>JAFDDL010000043.1 GCA_019310865.1 Deltaproteobacteria bacterium
GATCTGGGCATGCCGATACCCAATCCGTCCCCCCTTGACGGGATGCATTTGCCGAATGCCTCCGATCGAACCGAGTTGGGCATTCGCCTTCTGAGCGCCTTTCTGGTTGATGGAAAAATCCGAGGCGTCACGGCAAACGGCGAGTATTACCATCACACGATCGCCGAGCCGCTTACCCGCAGATTTCTGTCTGGGCTGCAGAAGGTTCGAATTCGGGGCGTAAAATAGGAGCTTCAGTCCGCGAGGCACCGCATCCCAAGAATATTCGATGTAAAATCCATCGGCAGGCGTGTTCTATCACATAGCGTGATACGATCATTGGAAATCCAGGACCCACCCCTGGCCACATAATACTTCGGCGCGTTTTCCAGCGGATATTTGGGCGAACATTCATCAGACGTCCACTCCAGGACATTTCCGATCATGTCCGCCAGCCCGAATGTGTTGATACCCTCCGGATACTCATCCACCGGCGATGTGTCGGAGATTGCACTGGTTTCAATGTTGCAGCATTCCGTCTTCCAGGTATCACCCCATGGGTACAATTCACCGGTTTGCGTTCTTGCCGCTGCTTCCCATTCCACCTCTGTCGGCAGTCGTTTACCCGCCCAGGCCGCAAATGCGAATGCATCCCGAAGGCTGATCTGTACCACCGGATGATTGCGTTTGTTATGAAGGTTGCTTCCGGGGCCGAACGGCTGAAACCATGCCGCACCGTCAACCTTTTTTCGAACGGATGCCGCATTCCAAACCGATCGTTGTTGTCCGGTTTTGGGGTCATCAAACCTTTGAAAACGACCCGCATAAACATATCCAAAACCAAGTTTTTCTGCGGTGGTCGTGTATCCGGTCCGCTCGATAAATATTTCAAACAGGGCATTTGTCACCGGGTATTTACCCATATAGAAATCGGTCTGGGTGATTGTTTTCTCTTTGAGGACATCCGCATCGGTGTCTGCCCGCCCAATCTTGTAGTTGCCGGCCGGAGCCAGTAAATATTGATTGTAATGTCGTTCCATGACCCCCAGGAACCCGTCGAATTGTTCGGCCAAAAGTTTTTGTTTTTTGAGATCGAGAATCACATTTTCAAAATCAACGTCTTCGGTGTCAAGCATATCAACTGGAAGACCCAGCTGTTCCATCCAATCTTCACGATCATTGAGGGCATCACTGAGTGAATTTAATAGCTTGTCCTTTGCCGCATCACACATTACAAATGTGTTCCGGGACCCGATCGTGATACCCTCGGGGTTTTCACCTCGATCCCAGGCCTTTTCCAGGTCTACATTCACGGATGATTTCATTACGCTGAAATTTATGCGTTTTAACCTGAGTGCATTCGCATCGTCACCGATGTTCCATAGTTGCCTGATGAGCGTTTCGGCCTCAATGCTTTGAATGGATTCCAAGGCACCCTCAGCTTCGTAGTGACGTTTAATGGCATGAATTAGTTTTGATTTTAACGATTTGGTTTTTCGGTACTTCAAGCCTGAGACAGCTTGCTCGATGCCTTCCAACGTAATTGTCATGGTGCCGTACCTCGCGCGAAAACCGTATGGTTGTCATCCGTTTACCGTGGCCCATTATCCATACAACATCCTCGCCGATATCTCAACCGGCCAAATTGTCCAATGTATTGATCTTTAAGATGAAAATCTAATAATGGCTTTGCATAATATAAATTGTGTGGTATTAAACCGCCCTATGGGGCATATCTTTTGTGTAGCCAGTCAAAAGGGCGGGACCGGTAAAACCACAACGGCTGTTAATCTAGCTGCGGCGTTGGCGATTTTTGAAAAACAAACGTTGCTGGTAGATTGCGACCCGCTGGGGAATGCAACGACCGGTGTCGGCATTGATAAGGGGTCGATTTCGTGCAGCCTCTATCACGCCCTCGTGGGAGCAGCCAGAGCGCGCGATGTCATTGTCGACACAACGCTCGATTATCTGCAGATAATGCCCGCTCGAATTGACCTGCTGCGTGCCGAAGCACAAACAAAGGGCAAATCAACGGGTGCGGTCATGAGACGCATGTTACGCGACCTTGCCTGGGATTATGATTATATCATCATTGACTCACCGCCTTCTCTGGGATTTTTGACCATAAGCGCCATGGCCTCGGCGGATTTTCTGATTCTGCCGCTTCAATATCAAATTTTTTCCTTCGAAGGGCTGTCTCAACTGCTCATGGTCGTAAAAAAATTACGCAATTCAATCAATCCCGAGCTGAAAATTGCCGGCATTTTATTTACGATGTGCGACCACACCCCGGCAACCGGACAGTCGAATGAAACTGCCACGTTGAGTCGCATTCAACATAATATATTTCAAACCCGGATTCCCTGGGACACCCTGCTGGCAGAGGCCGCAAATCATACGAAACCCGCCGCCCTGTTGGATATGATGTCCGAAGGCGCAAACGCCCATATGGAACTAGCGCAAGAACTCATGGACACCGTGGGCGACGCATGATAAATCACACCACATATACAAAGAGGTGATTCAAGTGAAAATTACCAATTCAGACCTTATAAAAAGCGGTGAGAGAGAACTCATTGATACCATTATTGGCGACCTTGACTGGGGCATCATTAAAAAGATCGTCAAGGACCACCATAAGCTGAGCATAGAAGATGACGTGGCATACCGCCAGGGGGACATTATCGTCCAGGACGGCAAAGTGGCCTATCAACTTGATTTTGAAGTTAAAATGAGGTTGTCGGTCGTGTTCGACCGGGACGGCAACTATCTGTCTCTCGCAGCGTCGGATGAAGGCGAAACGGACGTGCCTGCGGCAGCGTTGCCCGCAGAAACAGACGAAATAGCCGAAGCGTTGACGCAAAGTGAATCGGATGTCGACGTCGTAGATGTCGTCATCGGAGATGACGACATACCGGAGGGCCCGACTCAGGAAGCTCTCCCGGCTGTGGATCCGGAAAAAGCACCCAAAGAAAATTTTTCCGCCATGGCATCCCACATCGCCGATATGATTTCCGATATTAACGAAGACTAGCGATTCGGATTGGTTACCATCCAGCGAAGCACCGTTAAAATGCGAGAACGCCGCCCTGGGCTGTAGGACAGCGAGCCAGCGAGACTCCGAGATGCCATTTATGGATGGGCGGCCATTAATCCCATGGCTGTAATGAACAACAACTCCCAAAACGCACAAATCGACGAAATCCGGCAACGATTCAGTGATATATTTGTTGCCTGTGTGGCCGATCTGATAGGGACTAAAGACCGTCTCGAAAACTTTACCATCGACATGACCACCGTGGCATGCCTCCTGCTGCTTATCGAGCGGGAAAACGAAATCCGGGCATTTCCGGGATCACCTCCGGAACGATACAATCGAGAATCTTTCCTGAACGATATCCACGACATCGGTATAGAACGCGATGAAGAGATGATGGTAGCCCTTCAGAATCTCTCGCAGTTTGGCTTTATCAAGATCAGCAAGGACCATCTTTACACTGCCGGAGAGCCCGCTTTCAAACTCGTCGAAGTGCTGAATAAGGTGTTGCCCCAGATGCCGGGGATGAGCGTGATTGCCTATGTGAACCAATCCATCAATGAGGTCATATCCGGCCGGAATACCCCCCAGCGAGCTGCCGATAACTTTAAACAGGCATTAAAAAAACAAGGGGTTCCGCTTTCGGATGCCGATTTGGAAATTTTCGAAAGGCCACCTGATCCGCAAGGGGCGGAATCCCTATCGAAACAGGATCGGGCCACCTCAAAGGCGCGCCGCATGTCGCATCTTCAACAATTGTCAAAAATTCGGAAAAAAAGTCTGGCATCCGCCAAAGATCCAGCCGTTGTCACAAGCCGACCCTATACCAACAGGGTTGAAATTAAAGAGCTGTTCCCCCAACAGGCGCCTTCATCGCCGGCCCTGGAACCCCCGGAGGCGGACGATCAACGGCCGAATGCCACCGAATCGATCCAACAGGACGCCGAATCGGTGTGTGAACCCGCTGATAAATCCCCACCGGCTATGGATGTGCCTGGTGTAACGGAACCACCCACGGCATCCGAGGCGGACAAACCGGAGGCAATCCCATCCGAGGACGAAAACATGGCGGCCTCAGAGCCCGTCGCCACAGCGAAGGCCGACATCGACGAGGTGCTTGGACCGGTTAAGACAGCAGCGGATGAAGCGGTTGATACCGACGCACTTCAGGATCCCGAGGAAGAACAGCTCCTCACCTGCCCGCTCTGCAGCCAGGGAAAAATTCTGTCCGAAGTGACCCAAAAAGGGAAAACCTATTATAAATGCTCCAGTGAAACCTGTCACCTCATCAGCTGGGGCAAACCCTTCCCGCTTGCCTGCCCGCGGTGCCAAAATCCGTTTCTTATCGAATTCATTCAAAAAGACGGAAAGACCGGACTAAAATGCCCACGTGCCACATGCGCCTTTCGGCAAAAGAACTTTGACGGGAAATCGATTCCCGGCGCAACCCCGCACATTACCAGAGGCGAGTACCCATAAAAAAATGGCTGCTCGAAAAAAGGTCGGCAAAAAGAAAATGCGTCGAGTGGTCCAAAAAAAAATAGGGATGAATACGTCATTGCACCGGTAGTATAAACGTGAAGCGGCTACCGCATTTACCGTCACTTTCAACAAAAATACGCCCCTTGTGGGCATCTATTGCCAATTTACAAAACGACAGCCCCAGACCCGTGGAGTAGATTCTTCCGTCGGCCACCTTTTTGGCCTGGAAAAATTTATCAAAAATCAGACTGTGGAACTCCGGCGGCACACCCGGCCCATCATCCTTCACACAAAAACTGACCTGGTTGTCGCCAAGTGTTTCATAAGTCACCTCCACAGCCATGCCGTCCTGTGAGTGATGGATGGCGTTAATGAGCAGATTCTGAAGTACCCGCTGCAACATTCCCCGGTCACCCTGAATCACGGGTGAATATTGATTCTCCGAAACACCATCGATTAGCGCAACCGATTTTGCCCTCGCGATTCCGTGTATCCGTGATAAGGCGTCTCGTATCAATTCATCGGCATGGAGATTTTCATAAATCAGCTGGACACCACCCTCCTCCAACCGTGCGATGTCCAGAAGATCTGATGTCATCCGATACAGCGCATCGCATCCTTCCTGAGCCGACGCCACATACTCCCGATTCTCTTCGTCGACGGTATAAGACAGGATGTCGATATTGGCCACGATGTTTGTAAGCGGACCTTTCAGATCATGAATCAGCATATTGAAAAGGTCTTTCTGGGTTTTCTCAAGTTGCGCCAGCCGTCGGTTCTTTTTTTCCAGCTCCCGTTTGCGTCTCTGAAGTGATGCCGTCAGGCGATGATTTTCCAATGCGCCGATAATCTGCCCGGCAAAGCTGATCAACAATCGTTGCTCCTGTGAGTCAAACCGATCCTCGCCCATTTTGTCCGTCACATTTATCACGCCGACAATCTTATTATCGACGATGATGGGCGCCACCAGAAACGCCTCTTTTTTATAATGGGGAAAGCGCATGGCAAGCTCGGGGTCCTGAGTATTTCGATCCATGTACAACGTTTTCTTATGCTTGAACACCCAAGCGGAGGGACTCTCATGGGACAAGGGCTGCCTGGCGCCGATGAGTTTGGAATGGGTAGCGGCTCTCACGACCAGAAACTTGCGCCCCGAAACGGTCATGATGGAGCCATTCTCAGTGCCCATGCAGCGCACCACCGCCAGTAAAATCCGTTGCAGCTTCTCATCGAGGTTCAGATTCCGGCTGGCGGAAACGTCTGTCAACACACTCAGGGATCGAAGGATGTCTTTCGTATTCTGCATGTCGGCCCTCTATACACATTTTTTCAGCAACACGCGCGCCCGCTCATTATCCGGATCGATTCGCAGGATGTTGCGCAGCACCTGATCGGCCCGCAGCAACCGCCGGGCCGCCAGGTAATTGGTGGCGATGTGAAATTTAATTTCCAGGTTGGTCGTATCCTTTTCTTCGGCCTTCACAAACCAGTTGACCGCTTTGAGCGGCTTGCCCATGGCTTCGAAAACGGTTCCAAGCTGTATCCGAATATCATTTCGGTCACTCTGGTCCTGCAACAGTCCTTCCAGCAGGCTCACGGCATATGTGTAAACCTTGTTTTCGATACAAAATGTCGCAACCGTTTCCGTCAGTTTCGGGTCCGAGTCGGCCAATGCGATGGCGCGATCAAAAGCCTTGGCCGCTTTTTTGAACAATCCCTTTTGCGCAAGCGCTTTGCCGAAATTGATGCCCCGCTCCACATGTCTGGGACTGACCGCCATGGCCTTTTCGAAATAGGTGGTGGCTTTTTCGATTTGATCTCTTTTCAGGTAAATCTCTCCCAGCAAATGACAGGCAAAGACATCGAAGTTATTCATTTTTGCTGCCTTGAGCAGCCACTTTTCCGCCTTTGCCAGGTTCCCCATGTCATGATGCAGCGATCCGATTTCTCGCGGTGGCTTGGATGATTGAAGATCGGCACTCATGGCAAGCTTGGCCTCTGCCAGGGCCGCATGCAGGTGTCCGTCCTCTTTAAAGGACCGAGCCCGTTTAAGATGGGTAACCATCGGTGTCGGATCGTTCACCATTGCCACGACACGTTCAATTTTATCGCCAAGGGACTTGACCGTCAGCGGTTTGAGAATGTACGCATCGATTTCCGATTCACCGGCTTCGGCAACCATTTCGCGGTTGGCGTCCGCAGACACCATAATCACCGGCATTTCGCGCAGATCACGATCTTCCCGAATGATCTCCAACGCTTCGACACCGGTCATCACCGGCATGTTCAGGTCGAGGATCAGAAGATCAATTTTGTTTTCCCGGACGATTTCAAGGGCATCCGCTCCATTGTGGGCAAAATCGAACGTCCGGCCGTACCCAAGTACCTTGAGTATGCCGCGGATCGATTTGCACATGCTCTCAACATCATCTGCGATGGCAACGCGCATCGTTTTCAAGTCAATCATGATGCATCCACACCCCCCACCCCCATAAGCGCTATCACATGTTCCTTATCAAACAGGACCCGGGGATGCAATTTAAAAACCCTTGCCTTCAACCTGCATTTTTATTAGACAATACGATCTGGATTTCAAACAAAAAGGTATGAAATAATGACCGCACCCTTTGTGGACCCACGCCTCGAAGCCGTATTCGAAAAGGTGGAAAACGGACACCGCCTTACCTTCGACGACGGCCTGACGCTCTATCAGAGCCCGGATCTAATCGGCGTGGGCCGCCTGGCTGACCGGGTTCGCCGGCGACGGCACGGAAATTCGGCTTACTATATCGTCAATCAGCATCTGAACTACACCAACGTCTGTCTCAATCAATGCCGTTTTTGTGCCTTTTCCCGCCAGGCGGATGAATCCGGGGGATTTACGCTTTCCATGGCGCAGGTAAAAAAGCAGTTACTGGACCGAATCGACGAGCCCATCTGTGAATTGCACATTGTCGGTGGGCTGAATCCCGAGCTCGACCTTGCCTATTATCTCGAGTTGTTAGATACTGTCCGGTCCGTTCGTCCCGGTGCCACCTTAAAAGCCTTTACGCCTGTGGAAATAGATCGCCTTGCCCACATCGCCAACCTTTCCGTTTCGGATGTCATATCCAGACTGAAAGCCTCGGGTTTGAAGATGCTGCCCGGCGGCGGCGCTGAAGTGCTGTGCGATCGGATTCACGATGAACTTTTCCCGGTTAAAATTGCAGGTCACAGGTGGTTGGAAATCATGGAATCGGTCCATGATGCCGGCCTTCCATCAAACGCCACCATGCTCTACGGTCATATTGAAACCCTGGAAGAGCGTGTCAATCACCTGATCACCCTGCGAACACTTCAGGACAAGACCGGTGGCTTTCTGGCCTTTATCCCGTTGGCCTTTCACTCCAAGAACACCCAATTGGCTCACCTTCCGGCGACAACTGCCTTCGACGATTTGAAGAACATTGCCGTCCCGCGCCTGATGCTTGACAACATCGCGCATATCAAGGCCTATTGGGTAATGATCGGCGAAAAACTGGCACAGGTGGCATTGTCCTTTGGCGCCGATGATCTGGACGGTACCGTAGTCGAAGAAAAAATATCGCACATGGCCGGCGCCACCTCCGCAAAAGGCCTGCCACGAAAAGCGTTGGATCGACTCATTCGCACCGCCGGATTCATGCCGATTTCCCGGGATTCATTTTACAACCCGGTGGCCGGCGGGGCCGACCGGGAGGCGTCCGGATCATGAAAACACAGGATCGGGCTTTGGAAAAAGCAGCGGCTAATCAACGACTATCCGACGTGGAGGCGTTACGCCTCTTTGAGGAGACCGACTTTTTAACCATCGGAGATCTTGCCAACCGCAGGCGCCTTGCGATGCATCCGCAGCCGGTGGTGACCTATGTGGTGGACCGAAATATCAATTACACCAACGTATGCATCTCGGAATGCCGATTTTGTGCATATTTTCGTCGATCCGATGATGATGAAGCCTTCGTGATCACACGCGACGCGCTGGGATCCAAAATCCAAGAAACGCTTGCCCTGGGCGGCACCCAGATTCTGATACAAGGGGGAATGAACCCGGCGCTTTCACTCTCGGATTATCTGGAGATGCTGCGGTTTATCAAAGAAAACCACCCGATCCATATTCACGGCTTCTCTCCCCCTGAGATTGCGCACATGGCCGAAACGGCCGGCCTCTCCATAGCAGCTGTGCTAACACAGCTCAAAGCCGCCGGCCTCGACTCCATTCCCGGCGGTGGCGCAGAGATTCTGGTGGATCGAATTCGAAAAAAGATCTCTCCGGGAAAATGCAGCGCCGACACCTGGCTCAACGTGATGGCAACCGCCCACCGATTGGGTCTGAAAACAACCGCCACCATGATGTTCGGACATATTGAGTCGCCGGCGGACATCATCGAGCATTTGATGAAAATCCGCCGGCTTCAGGATAAAACGGGTGGTTTCACTGCCTTCATTCCGTGGACCTTTCAACCGAAAAACACCCGGATCGACGTCCAGACCGCAACGGCGGTCGAATATCTGAAAACGCTTGCCATCTGCCGACTGGTTCTGGACAACGTGCCCAATCTGCAAGCTTCCTGGGTAACCCAGGGCGAAAAAATCGCGCAAATGGCCCTTGCGTTCGGGGCCAACGACCTGGGAAGCACCATGATTGAAGAAAACGTCGTGGCCGCTGCCGGGATCAATTTTCGCTTGCCGGAAACCGAGATGATCCGATTAATAAAATCCGCCGGATATCAAGCCGTTCAGCGGGATTGTTTTTACAATCATCTAACCGAAAGTCACAATCCGTGACCGCCAACGAGAACCCATTTGTTATGGGGGAATCGGCAAACACCACCCCCTCGGAAGCCGCCACCGGCACACAATCGGCTGTTCACCGTGCCGGCTGGGTGGTCACCGATCCGGACACCATCCTCGAAAACGGGTTTGTAACGGTATCCGATGGACGGATTGAATCCGTCGGCACCGGTCGGCCCCCTGCCGGAACACCCGTTTTCGATCACGGCGATGGTATTCTCCTACCGGCGCTGGTGAATGCCCATACGCACCTGGAGCTGTCAGCCCTCGCGAACCGCGTTCCATGGAAACGGGGTTTTCAATCCTGGGTGGTCGAGTTGCTGCACCGGCGCGAGGCCCTTGAACCGGACGCATTGATAGCCGGTGCGGCCGAGGGGTTAAACGAATTGCTGGCCACAGGATGCCGGGGCGTCGGAGACATATCGACTCTGGGCATCACCGGCGATCTCTTGCTGTCCGCCCCAATTGACGGTATCTGGTTCCACGAGTTTCTCGGCGATTCGGAAATAATCAAACCCGACAGCGCCAAAAGCAGAACGGGGCTGCACCCCTCCCTGGCCGGTCACGCGCCCCACACCACTGCACCGGACCGGCTGCAGGAAATAAAAGCGACCACTCGAAAAATCAGCCTGCCCATGTCTATCCATCTCGGTGAATCCGAAGATGAAATGGAATTTATCACAACTGGATCCGGGCCTTGGGCGGAATTTCTAACCCAGCGTGGCATCGATTTCACGGACTGGCCGCTACCGGCCGAAAGCCCGGTGGTATATCTGCAAAAACTGGGCATTTTGGATGCGGATACGGTGTCCGTTCATTTGATTCATCTATCCGACACCGATTTGGATATATTACGACAAAGCCAGGCAAAGATTTGCCTCTGTCCGAGGAGCAACTGGAACCTGCACGGCAGGCGAGCCGATTTGGGAAAAATACTGGCAGCCGGCATCAAGCCATGCCTGGGAACCGACAGCCTTGCAAGCGTCTCTTCCCTGAGCCTCTTTGATGAAATGGCCTTTACCGCTCGCGCCTATCCCGACGTGGCGCCGAAAGCGATTTTTACCATGGCCACCGAAAACGGTGCAGCGGCTCTGGGGTTGGCAAATCGGCTGGGAAAACTGCAGCCGGGCTATTGGGGTGCCGCCGCCTACATACCGGCTCGACCTGCAGCACGCAGGTCCATATGGGAAGCAATTGTACATCATGAAACGGGACAAAATGACCCACGATAAGCAAACACGGGTTCGAATCGGTCGGATCAGCTACATCAACGTCGATCCGATTTATTACGGCCTGGAAACACAAGGTCAGGCACAGGATATTGAGATCATCCGTGCACCGCCGGCCGAATTGAATCGGCGTTTGGCCCTGGGAGCGCTCGATATCAGCTCCGTCTCCTCGGCGGCCTACGCCAAACACCAGCACGAGTGGCAATTGCTTCCGGGTCAAGCCATTGCCTGCAGCGGCAATGTCATGAGCGTACTGCTCGTCAGCCGCTTGCCCCTTGCAAAACTGGAAAGGCAGCTGGTTGCGATTACCGATGAATCCGCCACCGCAGCAGCCCTCATCCAGCTGATGTTTGTCGTCAAAGGCCTGTCACCTCGCTTTGAGATTAAAAAAGTACAGTCACCAGCAGACGTGACGGAACGTTTTGCCGCCGCGTTGGTCATTGGTGATGCCGCTTTACGCCACCAGTGGCACCAGAGCTACCAATACGTTTGGGATCTTGGAGATTTATGGGCCCAACATGCGGGATTGCCCTTTGTGTTTGCTGTTTGGGCGGTTCGAAGATCGTTTGCCGCCGCGTTTCCCCAAAAGGTCTCGCGGGTCATGGAACTGTTTCAAAAGTCCAAGCAGCAGGGAATCACCCACCTGTCAGAAGTGGTGCGGCATGCATCACAAAGGCTCGGGATCGATCCAGGTGTTTGCCGCCAATACTTTGAAAATTTCTGCTTTGAACTGGGTCCGATGGAAATAAACGGGCTTGAAACTTTTTTCAACGACCTGTTTGAAAAGAAAATCTTTCCCGAAAAGATACGCCTCTCATTCTTCAATCCTATGCTTTAACTATAAGTGGCAGATCGCTGTCGGGCACCATCCCCCTTTCACGAGCCAGCCGGTAAAACACCTCCACTGCATGCATGCCCTCATCTCCCAGGTCGACGGTAAAGTCATTCACATACAGCTCAATATGCTGATCGATTACATCCGGGGCCATCTCCTGGGCTTGCGCAGTAATATAGGCAGCGGCATCGTCGCGATGTGCCATGCCGTATGAGACACTCGCATGAAGCGTTTTTTGCACGTCTCGTATCAAATTTTGGGATAGATTCCGACGAATGGCAATCCCCCCCAGGGGAATGGGTAAACCGGTTTCAGACTCCCACCACTGTCCCAGATCGATGAGGCGCTTCAAGCCGTATCGCTCGTAGGTAAAGCGACCCTCATGGATAATAACGCCGGATTGCACCCGTCCCTGTTCGATTGCCGGCATGATCTCATCGAAGACCATGGGAACAAGGGGCGGCAGATTCTCCGAAAACATGCCCAGAAGCATGCAGGCCGTGGTCCAAAGGCCCGGAACGGCCACCGGTTTTCTCATAGCCCTTGAAATGTCCACACCCTCCCGGGCAACCAGCAGTGGACCGCAACCCCGTCCCAGCGCGGCGCCGGACCGCAGCAAGCCGTAGGTATCCGTAAGATGCCCCAGGGCCGCAAAGGAGATCTTGGTGATATCGAGGCTGCCGTGTTTTGCTCGCTGATTCAATAATTCCACGTCCGCCAGCGAAATGTCATACGAAATGCCCCGGCAGTCAACGGCGCCATGGGCCATGGCATAGAAAATCAACGTATCGTTGGGGCAGGTTGAATACCCCAATGACAGGTTACGCGTCATTTCGATCTGTTTCCTTTATATCTGCCAGAAAAGCGCTGACGGCCCGGGTGCATTTTTCAAATGCCGCCGGTAGATTCCAGGACGCACGATCGCGTTTACCCACCAGGTTGCCGGCCGATCGTATCTCCACAAAAGGAATGCCATAATGGCAGGCGAGCTGAGCGCCGGCGGAACCTTCCATCGATTCCATGGTTGCACCGAACTGCTCATACAGGCATCCGGCACGCTCGTCGGTTGCGGTGATCGTGGAAACCGTGATAAACGGTCCGATTTGAACTTTGCCAAAACAGTTTCGCAAAACACGCGCAACTGAAAGCGCCAGTTTTTCGTCCATGGGAATTCGATTTTTATAGCTTCCCTGGGAACAAGTACCGATTGAAAAGGGCAGCTCCACCAACGGATTGCCGGGGATTTCGGATTCAATGCCAAGCTGTGCGTCAATTTCTCCGGTTGCAACGGCCAGATCCCCAACGGCCATGCCGGCCTGGGGAAATCCCCCCCCGCACC
>JAFDDL010000560.1 GCA_019310865.1 Deltaproteobacteria bacterium
AAATCGAACCGGATTTAAAAACCCTGCTTCGATCGATCCGACCCCGGTTCAAAACCGCCATCGCTACCAATCGGACCGACACCATGCCGCACGTGATCCAAAACCACGGCCTGGGTGGCCTGTTCGATCATGTGGTGACCGCCCTGGATGTGGCACGCCCCAAACCGGACCCGGAGATGCTGCATAACATTCTGGTGCATTTTTCCATTGCACCGGACCGAATGATTTACGTGGGGGATTCCGAGCTGGATGAACAGGCAGCCCAGGCTGCAGGGGTGGCCTTGGTGGCCTTCGGCAACCGGAAATTGTCCGCCGCCCATCACATCGATTCCATGAAGGAGCTCAAGCAGTTGCTGCGCAATTCCGGGGGATATCACTGATTTCCGAATCCGTTCTGCTCGCCGCAATCCGGGCATTGCCAGGTAATGCCGTTGCAGGACATTCCCCAGACATTTTCCAGCATGCAGTTCTGGCAGATGGCAAATCCGCACCGGCATTGCCAGCAGAAGGGAAAAACGTCATTGCAGCAGTGGCAGATCCATGATTTGGATTTGCGTCGTCGTCTTCGATAGGCGGATGGGCTGCGCTGTGATGTCATCTATATTGCCTTAGGGTTCGCATAAAATGTGAAGTTATTTTCTGAGTCTTCGCTTTCCTGCGCGAGCCCTTAATCTCCATGACTTGCCGGTTGACCGGGTGTCGCCTTGTTGTTTGACCCCGATAATGGTATATGTCGACAGTTTTTTTTAGAAGTGGTTTCAAAAATGCTGCGGCCTTGCCATTGAACATGATCTAAGGTTTTGGAAACCACTTCTGAGCAAAATTAATCCGATAATTCGAGCGTGTCAATCTTTTGGGTGAGCCATGAGCCATGACGGAACCTTATATCTTATCGACGGTACGGCGTATATATACCGGGCGTATCACGCCATTCGGAGCCTGACCAACTCCTCGGGACTTCCCACCAACGCAGTTTTCGGTTTTTCACGGATGTTGATCAAACTCATCAACGAGCACAATCCGGAATATGCCGCCATGTTTTTCGATGCAAAGGGGCCCACATTTCGCCATGAGATCTATGATGCATACAAAGCCAATCGCCCGCCCATGCCCGAAGACATGGCCGTCCAGATTCCCTATATCCGGAAAGTAACCCGGGGCTTTCGGTTTCCGATATATGAAATGCAAGGTTTTGAGGCCGACGACCTGATGGGTACGATTGCGCGTCTGGCGGAAGCAGACGGCTTCAAGGTTGTGATGGTGACCGGTGACAAGGATTTTATGCAACTGGTGACCCCGCGAACCACCATATATGACCCCATGAAGGACAAGATAACCGATGAAAAGGCGGTGCTGGACCGCTTCGGGGTCGAGCCGGCCCGAATTACCGACATCATGGGGCTGTGGGGAGATGCGTCGGACAATATTCCCGGTGTTCCCGGTATTGGTGAAAAAACAGCGGTTTCCCTGGTTAATCAATTCGGTATGCTGGAGCAGATTTATGAAAATGTGGAGACGATTCCCCGGAAAAAACAGAAAGAGAATCTGCTCAACCATCGCGACCAGGCATTTTTAAGCCGGCAGCTTGCCACCATCAACCGGGAGGTGCCGGTATCGTATGATCCGGATGGTTTTCGATTGCAGGATCCGGATCGTCCGGCCCTGGCGTCTCTGTTTAAGGAGATGGAGTTTTCCCAGCTTCAACAAAGCGTTGCCGATGCAAGCGCAAACCGGGAGAAAACCTATCACCCGATCACAGATCCCGTGACGCTTGAGAAACTGGTGGATCGGCTGGCCGGTGCCAATCGGTTTGCCCTGGACACCGAGACCACCGCCAAGGATCCCATGCAGGCACGTCTGGTGGGTGTATCGGTTAGCCTGACACCGGATGAGGCCTATTACATTCCCTGCGGACATGATGCAGCCGCGGCCCCCCAACAGATTCCTTGTTCGGAGGTACTGGCCCGGCTTAAGCCTGTATTTGAGAACCCGGACATCCAAAAGATCGGTCAGAATATTAAATACGACTGGATTGTGTTAAAGCGCCATGGCGTCGATCTGGCCGGTGTGGCCTTTGACACCATGCTGGCTTCTTACCTGATCAATCCGGCCAAGCGGGCACATAATCTGGCGCAGATTGCCCTGGATTATCTCGACCATCGCATGACCACCTATCAGGATGTGACGGGAAAAGGAAAGTCGGCCGTCGGCTTTGAACAGGTGCCCCTGGATCAGGCGAGCCCTTACGCCTGCGAGGATGCCGATATAACCCTGAGCGCCCATGGGGTGTTGGCTTCCCGGATTGAAGCGGCCGGGTTGACACAGCTGATGGAAACCGTTGAAATACCATTGATTCCGGTATTGATGCGAATGGAGATGGCGGGCATCGGGGTGAACCGCAACCGGCTGGCGGCGTTGTCCAAAGATTTTGAGCATCAATTGACCGGCATCGAGTCGGATATTTATGCGATTGCCGGCGAGACGTTCAATATTCGCTCCTCGCAGCAACTGGGGAAAATTTTGTTTGAAAAACTCAATCTGCCGGTACAGAAAAAGACCAAAAAAAAGACCGGCTATTCCACGGATATGGATGTGCTTACGACACTGGCCGGTCGCCACGAGTTGCCTGCCCGGGTCCTGCGGCACCGAACCCTGTCGAAATTGAAATCGACTTATACCGATGCGCTTTTGGAGCTGATCCATCCGGACACCGGCCGCATTCATACCTCTTACAATCAGACCGTGACGGCCACCGGGCGGTTGAGCAGTTCGGATCCGAATCTTCAGAACATTCCCATTCGTACCGAGGAAGGCCGTCAGATTCGAAGCGCTTTTGTCCCCCGCAAGGGGTGGCGGCTGCTCGCTTCGGATTACTCCCAGATCGAATTGCGAATTTTGGCCCACTGCTCCGAAGATCCGATCTTGATTGAGGCCTTTCAGGCCGATGAGGATATTCATCTGCGCACAGCCACCGAGGTTTTTCAAGTGTTTCCGTCGTTTATCAACGATGAGCTTCGGCGCCAGGCCAAAGCGATCAATTTCGGGATCATATACGGAATGAGCGCGTTCGGGCTGTCCAAACAACTCGATATCAGTCAGAAGATGGCCCAAACGTATATCGACAATTATTTTTCCCGCTACAAAGGGGTAAAACAGTTCATGGCCGAAACCATTCAGGTCGCCCAGAAAACCCGGCAGACCACCACGCTGTTAAACCGGATCCGGCCATTGCCGGACATCGACAGCCGGA